>JBIKVO010000004.1:0-20626 GCA_044356795.1 Caulobacterales bacterium | reverse complement strand
TCCGTGATGCCAACGCTGGAGATGAAAACGCAGTTTCTCCGCCCGGTGGCAGCCGATGGCGCACGGCTGACAGGGATTGGCCGGATCATCAAATGGGGCAAGACGATCGCCTTCACCGCCGGCGAATTGCGCGATGCGAGCGGCTGCCTGTGCGTGACCGCTACAGGCACCGCGATGCCCACGCCCTATGCGCGGTTCAAAGATCAAACATAAGTCCCGGCCAACTGGCGCACGGCCCCGCCCGATCCCAGCTTGAACCGCGCGATGCCGGCGCCTGTGGCGGTGTCTACGCCGCCCAGGTCCAGCGCTTCTATCCCGCGCTCTTTCAGGATTTCCACGGCGCGCCACAATAACAGATTATGCGCGCCCGCTTCGCGCCCCGCCGCGCTCGACCAGCCGATATGATAGGTGGCCGCCCGGCCATGCAGCACAAACAACATCCCAGCCGCCGCCTCGCGCCCCAGCCGCACCGCGAGGCCCAAAATCCCGGCGCGCCGATCGGGTTTGGCGGCCTGGAAAGCTTCAACAAGGCCGGTGGGCAGCGCCTTATAACCCTTGGCCCGGCGCTGTTCGTCTTCGAGCTGCAAAAGCCACTGATATTGCGATGGCTTCAGCCCCATGGGCTGCACCTCAAGCCCGGCCTTTTCCGCAGCAACCAGGCGGTTTCGCCATTTGCCGTCCAGGCCCTTGCGCAGCACGTCGAGGGGGGCGGCCAGATCGAGCATCACCGTGGCATGGCCGGTCATCAGGCGGCTCATGCCGTCGACGCCGGGGGCCGGGGCCGGATCATCAGGCGTGAACACCACAAAGCCCGGCCGCACGATCGGGGCGGCCTTTTTCAGCGCCCGATAGGCGGCCTTTTTGGCGCTGGCGGCCATGCCCGGCGCCCAAACGGGTCCGCGCGTGCACAAGGCCGCCCCGACTAGGCCTGCAAAGCGGCGGGTGGTGAATTGGGCGATGGCCAGGGTGTCGCGGCCCTCCATCACGCGAGCGCGGAGTGTGTGTCCGCCCAGCATGGCGGCCGCGGCGCCATAGGCCCAGTCCTGTTGCCAGGCGCCATGGCCGGCGGCGTGAAAAGCGTCCCAGGCCGAGCGGTCGGCGTCATTCCAGAGGATGTCCATGCACCCTCGCTTAACGGCGATAGTGTTAAGCAGAGGTTGGGAGACCACTGATGTTAGACCGAAAAATTGCTGTTGTGATGGGCCGCGCCATCCCAAAGCCGCGCCCCGATTGGGGTGTTGTGTGGGTGGCGATGGTGTATGGGGTTGGGCCGGTGCTGGCGATCGGCGCTGTGATGGATTTGATCGCCCAGCATGCCTTTGGCGTGTGCACCGGACTGTGGTGCGGGGCTCGCTAAAACGCCGCCCGCGCGGCCATCCGCGTCTCGATAAAGCGTGAGAGCGCGGCGGCGGCGGGTGTCGGGCGGGTCTGTTCCAGCACGCACAGATCGGCGCTTTTCAAGGCCGGCCATTCCGTCAGGATCATCAGGCCGGCGGGGATCAGGCCGCGTGGCATCACCGCATAGCCGAGCCCCGCCCGCACAGCGGCTGCGCATCCGGCATGGCTGGGGCTGATATAGGCGCTGGTCCAGGCGGCGCGGGCCGCCTCCAGCGCGGTCAGCGCCCGTTCCCGGTACACGCAGGGCGCCGGCGACAAAACCAGCGGCAAGGGCCGGCGGCGCTCGGCAAACAGGGCCTGGGCGTCGTCGAAGCTGGATGGCAAACCTTCACCCTCGGGGCCGACCCACGCCAAATCCTCCCGCCACAGCGGCCGCGCACCGGGATGCAGTTTGTCCGGCGGCTGCTTGACGATCACCAGATCATGCTGGCCGGCCTCAAACTCCCCGATCAGCTGCAGTGTGAGCGCGCAACTCACATGAAGCTGCACGCCGGGATGGGCCTCTGAAAAGGCGCGCAGGATTTCCGGCAGATAGGCGGTGGCGAAATCCTCTGGGCTGCCGAAGCGGATTTCACCGGTGACGTCTGGTTGGCGGAAACGGGCCAGCATCGCATCCGCGGCGGCGATCATCTCGCGGGCGTATCCCAGCAGCTTTTCGCCATCCTCGGTAAGGCCGACATTGCGGGTGTCGCGCTCTAACAGCTGGCGGCCGAAAATGTCCTCTAGCTTTTTGATCTGCCCGGACACGGCCGACTGCGACCGGCCCACGAGCGCGCCCGTTTTGGAAAAGCTACGCGTTTCAGCCAGCGTCACGAAGGTGCGTAGGAAGGCGGTGTCGACGTCGTACATGATAAGCCACACTTGGCGTTCGGCCGGTCGGCGTCAATACGCGGCGCTCCGCTCTCCTCGACAGGGGCGGCGGCGTCCCCTACACGGACACCCGCAATCTGGAGCAAACAATGGCAGGCGTGGTCGTGATTGGCGCCCAATGGGGCGACGAGGGCAAGGGCAAGATCGTGGACTGGCTCAGCAACCGCGCCGATGTCGTGGTGCGTTTCCAGGGCGGTCATAATGCCGGACACACGCTGGTGGTTGGCGATCAGACGTACAAATTGTCGCTGCTGCCGTCGGGCGTGGTGCAGGGCAAGCTGTCGGTGATCGGCAATGGTGTGGTTGTCGATCCGTGGGCGCTGCTCGATGAAATGGCGCGCGTCGGGCAGCAGGGTGTGGCGATCCATCCCGGCGTGTTGGCGCTGGCGGATAATGCGTGTTTGATTTTGCCGCTGCACCGGGATCTGGACGCCGCACGTGAAGCGCAAGCCGGCGCCGGCAGGATCGGCACCACCGGTCGCGGCATCGGCCCGGCGTATGAAGATAAAGCCGGGCGGCGGGCGATCCGCGTCGGGGATCTTGCGGATGACAGCGCGATCGATGCGAAAATTCCGCGCCTGCTGGCGCATCATAACAGCCTGCGCAAAGGGCTGGATCTGGCGCCCGTGAATGGCGCGGTTTTGAAGGCGCAATTGCTTGAACTGGCGCCGAAGATTTTGCCGTTTGCGCAACCGGTTTGGCGGCTGCTGCATGAGGCGCGCAAGGCGGGCCGTCGCTTGCTGTTTGAGGGCGCGCAGGGCGCACTGCTGGATGTGGATCACGGCACGTTTCCCTATGTCACATCATCACAAACGGTGGCGGGCCAGGCGGCGGCGGGATCAGGCGTTGGGCCCAATGCGCTGGGCTATGTGCTGGGCATTGTGAAGGCCTACACGACGCGCGTCGGCGAGGGCCCGTTCCCCACCGAACTGCACGATGAAAATGGCGCACGCCTCGGGGAACGGGGGCGCGAATTCGGCACTGTCACCGGGCGCAAACGGCGTTGCGGTTGGTTTGATGCGGTGCTGGTGCGCCAGACCTTGGCGGTTGGTGGTATTGATGGAGTTGCGCTCACAAAGATGGATGTGCTCGATGGATTTGAAACGCTGAAAGTATGCGTTGGCTATCGCATCGGTGATCGCGCGTTTGATTATCTGCCGGCTGGCGCGCGAGAGCAAGCGGCGGTTGAACCGGTATATGAGTATTTTGATGGCTGGAGCGAAAGCACCGCCGGCGCGCGCAGTTGGAAAGACTTGCCCGATCGCGCGGTAAAATATGTGCGCCGCATCGAAGAACTGATCGGCGCCCCAGTGGCGATGCTGTCCACCAGCCCCGAGCGCGACGACGTGATCCTCGTGCGTGATCCGTATCAGCCCTAAAGATCGCAGACATGACCAATACGCCGAATACGGATGATCAGGCGGGCGCCCACATAACCGGGATCAAGCGCTGGATCCGCCTGTTCATCCTGGTGAAAGTTGGGCTGCTGATCTTGGTCGCGGTCGCTGTTTGGCGGTTGCTGCAATAGGTTGGGGCGCGCGATCATTCCGGTGAATTTTATCGGTATGTGGCCTAACGCGGCGCTGGCGGGCGCGCGCCGAATTGGATCGCGAAATACAACAGCACCAGGCCGATAATCATACCCACCGTGATTACGATCGCTTTCGTGCGCGGGGAGTGTTCCTTCTGACTGTTGGCGATCAGATCCTTGTCGTCGCCCTTCAAATCGTTCGCCATTGTCAATCCCGTTCCAGTCAATCTCTGCTGAGGCCGCGGGCGGCGAGAGCGGCTTCATAGGCGGCCATGCGGCCCTGCCAGGCTTTGCCCAGGGTGTAGAGAAAGTCCCAGCTGTAAAGGCCGGTCGCGTGTCCATCATCAAATACGATGCGCACGGCATAGCGTCCCACCGGCAACGCGTTGCGCACCCCAACGGCGCGCTTACCCGTCACCAGGGTTTTCTGGCCGCCATGACCGTGAACCTCGGCCGATGGGCTTTCCACGCGCAGCAGTTCAAACGGGATCGCAAAGGTTTCGCCGCTATCCCACGCGATGCGCAGCACTGCCGCGCTGCGATCAAACGCCAGATCGCGCGGCCATGGTTTGACGGCCGTGGTCATTCGTGCGGCGCCATCTCGCGGGCTTCTTCGCGCACTAGAATCGGCACGCCGTCGCGGATCGGATAGGCAAGGCGGGCGTTGACGCTGATCAACTCCTGGCGCACGCGATCATAGCGTAGCGGCTGGCGCGAGGCGGGGCACACCAGCAGTTCCAGGAGGCTTGGGTCAATGTTTGTGGCTCCGGTCACTGCATCGGGCCTTTCACATCCGGCGCGCTGTTCATGTCTAGCAGCGCGATCAGCATTTGGCAGCGATCGGCCAATGTCTCCGCCTCGATCAGCATTTGCTTTTCGCGCGGCTCGAACGGGCACAGGCCGCACAGCGTATGAATCAGGGCTTCGGGCGGGGCGTCGTCGATCACGCTCCACTCCGCCTGAAAACCGTGCATATCAACATAGCGGCGCAGCGCCCGCACCAGGTTTTCGCGGTCAACACGATAAGCGTCGCCGGGGGGCGTCAGATCGGCGCCATAACGCTCCCAGTCCGGCGTCACGCAGCGATACGGCGTGCGCGCCGGCAACTCATCACGCACTGCGAACCGCGCCACCCCCGTCAGCGTGATCAGGTAGCGGCCGTCATCGGTCTCGGCAAAGCTGGTGATCCGGCCCGCACACCCCACCTGCGCCACCGCCGGCTTGCCGGGGTCCCCGGGGCCGATTGGCTGCACCATCCCGATCAGGCGATCGCCAGCGAGAGCGTCGTCGATCATATTCAGATAGCGCGGCTCAAAAATGTTCAACGGCAGAGTCGCCCGCGGCAGCAAGACAGCTCCCGCCAGCGGAAATATTGGCAGCATGACCGGGAGGTCAACCGGTTTTCGATACCCAAAAGCGCCCATAATTGCGGAGGTAGCCCGATCGCAGCCGCACTCAAGAGAACAGAATGGCCGATAACCGTTTGCGGCCGGATTTCGCCAGTTCCGACATGGCGCCGGCGGCGTCGAACACCTTCAGGAGCTGTTTGCGAGCGGCCTGATCGTTCCATTCGCGGTCCAGCCGGATGGCTTCTAGCAGGTGGTCAACCGATTCATCCAGATGGCCCTGCGCCGCCAGCGAGCAGGCCAGATCATAGCGCGCTTGCTGGTTGGACGGCTCCCGCGAGACGGATTGCTGCAGTATGCTAACATCGCCGCGCGCGTCGCCCGCCAAGGCCAGTGCCGCGCGCACGCTTTCCAGCGCCGGATCCGTGGCTTTATCCGCCGGCGCCATGGCCAGGGCCGCTTGCGCCTTATCCGGCTGGCCGGCGGCGAGATAGGCGCGGGCAAGGCCGGCAATGGCGCGGATCGCCTCGGGCGCGGCCTGCAGCACCGTGGCGTACAGCTCTGCAGCGCCCGCAACGTCACGCGCAGCCAGCAGCTCATCAGCGGCGTCCAGAGCGCCGTCGATGTCTTCAGCGCCGGAATCGCCCCTATTGGCCCCGCCGCCGATCAGCGCGTCGATGAACGCCTTCACCTGGCTTTCGGGCAGGGCGCCCATGAAGCCGTCCACCGGGCGGCCTTTGTCGAATGCGAACACCGCCGGAATCGATTGAACACCCAATTGTCCAGCGATCGCAGGGTGGGCGTCGATATTGATTTTGACCAGCTTCACTTTCCCGCCGGCGGCCTTCACCACCTTTTCAAGGGTCGGCGTCAGCTGGCGGCAGGGGCCGCACCAGGGAGCCCAGAAGTCCACCAGAACGGGCTGCGTCTTGGAGGCTTCGAGCACGTCAGCCCGGAAGCCCTGGTCGGAGCCTTCTTTGATCAGGCTAGGGTCAGCGCCGGTATTGAGCATGGAACGATCCTGTGTCTGCACGCTGATGCGCGCGTGATTATCGCGCTGTAGATGGCCTGCCGCGTGGATGAGTTCAACCGGCGTGAACGATCCGGCTGGCGCCATCGGCGGTGAAGGCGACGCGGGTGGGGTGGTGGCCGGTATGGTCGAAAAGGCGCAACAGGCCGGCCGGCGTGACGGCCGTGGTCGCATCGTTCGACAGCGGGTGGAAATTCACCAGCGCATGGCCAAGCAGCCCCTCATCCAGCACTATGCGCACGCGGTTCAGCTTGTCATTGATCACCGCAAACGCCGTCACGCTGCCTGGATGCACGCCCAGCGTTTCCAGCAGCAGCGCCGCAGAGCCAAAGGAAAACCGCCCAACGCCCAAGGTTTTGGATAAGGCGTTCAAGTCGATCGCGGTGTCCGCCAGCGCCGAGACCAGAAACAGGCCGCCCTTTTTGTCCTTGAGGAACAGGTTTTTGGTGTGCCCGCCGGGCATGGCGATCTTGATCGCCCCGCTTTCAGCCACCGTGAACACCGGCGGATGATCATGCGTGGTGTAGGCGACGCCGAGGTCGTCGAGCAGGGCGAGAAGCTGTTGGCGCGTTGCGAGCATGAGGCGCACCTATTACATCAGCGCTCCATGAAACTCACCTGCTATACCTTGGATGCGCCGCCGCATCTGCCGCAGCTGGTCCCCGGCGCGCCCGATCGCGATTGGATGGACAGCTTCGGCGACCGCCATCCCTATCGCTGCCTGCCGCTGGTGATCGCCAACACCACCGGCTGGGCGCTGTTGTCGCCGTGCAGTTTCACCGCAATGTGGAATGGCGGCCCCGCAACGGACGACATCAAAATCTGGGCGGATGAGGATTTCCCCCACATCAATCGGATCGCCACCAGCCATTTCACCAACGGCGTATTGACCTTCCACACGGGCTATTTGTTCCGCACCGAGCCGGGCTGGGACATGTGGGTCGGCGGGGCGCCCAACCATGTGAAGGACGGTATTCAGCCGCTCATTGGCGTGGTCGAAACCAGTTGGCTGCCGTTCCCCTTCACCATGAATTGGCGTTTCACGCGGCCGGGCTATGTGAAATTCGCAAAGGGTGAGCCGTTCTGTTTCATTATGCCGATCCCGCACACTGCGATTGAAGATGTGCAGCCGATTTTCAAATCGCTCGACACCGATCCCAAGCTGAAAAGCGAATATGAAGCGTGGGGCCAAAGCCGCGCCAGCTTCATCGACAAACTCGCCGCCCTCGATCCCGACACGGTGCAGGCCGGTTGGCAAAAGCATTATTTCAAGGGCCAAAAAGTGGAAGGCGAAAAACCCGCCGACTTCGGCCACATCAATCGTCGGCGGCTCAAGCCTCCGCGGCCTGCGGAGGCGGGGGAATGAGCGCGCTTGATCGGCGCCAGGTCCTGTTTGGCGCCGTTGCGGCGCTGTCGACAACAGCGGCTTGCGCGCCGGCCTTGCGCGCCGATGACTTGGCGGAACGCGTGGTGGTTTTCGGCGCCGAATCTGGAAAAAAAACGTCTGACGGCGTCAATGGCGGCGGCAATCCGTTCGCGACAGCAGTGATTGCCGCATCGCAGAGCGCCACCAACAGCGCGCACGACTTTTTGGAGACAATTCGGCTTCGCACCCGCGGCGAAAGCTTTGGCGAGCAGACCGTTGTTGTCGAGGGGGCGGCGTCGGCGCCATGGGGTGCGGACGCGCGGCGCATTGCGTTGGTTTTGATGTATTCAAACTACGCCAGCGCCGGGCTTACCGCCTTGCCCGGCGTCGCATCCGACGCCGCGCGCGTCTCGAGCGCCCTGGAACGCGCCAATTTCACAACCAAAACACTCTTGGATGCAAACCACGACGACGTGCAAAAAGGCCTTCAGGTGTTTGCTGAAGACTCCGCCCGCGCTGACATTGCGCTGATGTATTGCAGCGGTCATGGCTTGGAGCTGGATGGGGTTCCGTACCTGCTGCCATTGGCGTTCAATTTGAACAACGGCGTGCATGGCTTACAGGCCGCTCACCCGGTGCGTCACCTGGTGAAAAATCTCAAAGCGCGCCGCACAAATCTGGTTCTCTCCGGCGCCTGCCGTGACAATCCGCTGGGCTGGTCCGGCATCGACAAAAAGGCTCTCCCTTGACCAACGCCGTCCAACCTCTGCTCGACACGCTCAACCTTGAGCGCATCGAGGTGAACCTGTTTCGCGGCGCCACGCCGGAGGACGAACGCAATCGGTTTCGTATTTACGGCGGCCAGGTGATCGCACAGGCGCTGATGGCAGCCTATCGCACCATTGACGGGCGTTTTTGCCATTCGTTGCAGGCCTATTTCATCCGCCCTGGCGATCCGAAAATTCCGGTTCTGTATGAGGTGGAGCGTTCGCGCGAAGGTAAAAGTTTCGCCACCCGCCGCGTGATTGCGATCCAGCACGGCGAGCAGATCTTCAATATGGCGGCGAGTTTTCAGGTGGTTGAACAAGGCTTTGAGCATGAATTTCCTATGGCCGATGCGCCCGATCCTGAAGCCGTGCCCAACGATTATGAGCGCGCGAGCGCTGACCCTGATTTGCCCGCAATGCTGAAGGAATTTGTCGCACGCGATCACGCGGTGGAGTTTCGCCGCATCGATCCGATTAATCCGCTGAAGCCAGAAAAAGCCGAACCGCGGCAAAAGGTCTGGTTCCGCGCGGCGGGGGATGTGGGCGAAGATGTGGCCCTCAATCAGTGTGTCCTGGCCTACGCCACCGATATGAGTTTGCTTGGCACCTGCGCGCGCCCGCATGGCGTATCGTGGTTTACGGGCGTGCAAATGGCCAGCCTCGATCATGTTCTGTGGTTCCATCGCCCCACATGCGCGCACCACTGGCATCTGTATGATCAAGACAGCCCGTCGGCGTCAGGCGCGCGCGGTTTCAATCGCGGCGCCATCTACACGCGCGAAGGCGGCTTGATTGCCAGTGTCGCGCAGGAAGGCCTGATCCGCCCACGATGAGCAGAAGGTCCTCCGCATCAGCGCTTAATGCACACGCTGCGCCGTGATTTCGCCGCGAGCAGAAAAGGCAGATCACGCGTGACAAGTTGTTGTCGGCTGCGCGTGGATTGTTCGCCGAGAAAGGCTATCAGGACGCCACCCTGCGCGAGCTTGCCACGCGCGCGGGCGTGGCTGTTGAGAGCGTTTTCACCACCCTTGAAAGCAAGGAAGATGTCTTGTTCGCCATCGCAGCGGAGGGCCATGACGGCTTTGCCGCCGCGATCGATGCGGAAGCCGTCGGTGATCTGCCGGCGCGGGAAAAACTCAAGTGCGGTTTTCGCACGGCGTACGACTAGGAGGCCGAGCGTCGCGCTTTGCTGATGGCGCAGCTGGGCGCTGGTTGGACATGGACGCACGATTTTGAGGCAAAACGCCAACAGCGATTGGCCAAGCTGTTTGGGTTTATCGAGCGCCTCGTACAGGTGGCCGCGATACGCGGGGAAATCCGTACCGACATCGATCTTGCCGTGTTCGGCGATATCCTGTTGGGCCTGTAGGTGCGCAACAGATCGATATTGTGTCCGATGGCGCAGTCCCCCAAATCACTGCAGAATATGGCGAAAAGCAGCGATTGGGCAGGTTCCGATCCTATGGAAACGGATCGGAGTGCCCGAACTTCTGATTGAGCGCGTTTTCTATTGATCGCGCGGCATCCACTTGATTGGACACGTGCTATGCGCTGTGGCGCGCCGATATCGCGTAACCTTGCGCGCCATGGCAAGGAACCCATCATGAGGCGGATTGCAAAAGCGGCGATTGGGATAAGCGTAGCAATGGCGCTGGCGGCCTCTGCCTCACCGTCGACAGCGCGGGCGTAAGCCGAGCCGGCGCAGCGAGTACAAACCCAGACGGAACAATCCCAGCAGCCTGCGTGGTCGGATGTCTCGATGACGCGCACGGTTGCGCACATGCAGGCGCAGGCTTCGCAGCGCCCGCATGATGCGCAGTTATGGTTTGCCTTGGGTATGGGGCAAATGTTCCGCGCGGTTGAAACTGTGGTGCAGGCCTTCTATCGCCACGGCCTCAATCCGGAGTTGGCCAATCTCGGCCCGTTGCTCGGCGAGATGCGCGATCCCGACATGGGAATTGCGGCGGCAAACCCAAACCCGCAACCCATTGATGGGCGCTGTGTGCGGCAAATCTTCGTGCGCTTTGTGCGCGATATGTTAAATCTTTCGCCGTCAGCTTTGATCTGGCCGATGCCCGGTGGATGCAGGCTTAGGTCAATCTTATCGCGTCACCGATTGATTTTCTGCGCGCGCACAACTTCGCGCCCTTCATCAATGCGATTGGCCATCACGTGTTTCCGCAGGCAGGTTTTCCGCTTCAAGTGGCTGTCAGTCGTGACGAGGCGGACAGTCAATTCACCGGTATTGACGCCTGGATCGCGGATGCGATCGCTGTGATTCACCAGTTCCGCGGCCGCGTGATTGAACCGCAGCGTTGCGCTAAGGTGCGCGAGCGGTTGCTCGAAACCATCGCACTGTCATGGCAAACGCTCGACCATGCTGAAACCTATGATGACGATGAATGGCTGCCCAATCCGCGCCAGATCAACCGCTTGGATGCGGTCGAAGAATTTGGCGACCTTGCGATGACGCCAAGCTGCGTCGACGCGGGGCGCCAGGTTTTAAGAAAGCGCCGAAGACGTGTTGGAGGGCCGCCTGCATGTGCCGTCATGAAGGCTCTTTTCAACAGGCGTGACGACTTCGACATCGTGCTGTTGCTGACGGGCCAGGGGGCGCTCCCCTATCCAGTTGGTGGGCCGGTGTTGCATGATGATCGCCTTGGCGCACACCTTCGGCGGCGGTTCGCTTTTGTTTGCTGTGTAGTCTAATTGGGGACGCATGAAATCCAGTCCTGGCAAATTCTTTGAAGAGTTTTGCCTTGGCCAAATCCTCCGCTATGCAACGCTGCGCACGCTCGCCGACGGCGATGTGGCTTTGATCACCGCCGCGCTGACGGGATCACGCTTTGCGTCGTTTTCCTCGGATGTTTTGGCGCATGCGTGCGTTTTCCCCCCAGCCCCGGTGGATCCTTTGTTGGTTTTTCACGTTGTGTTCGGCAAAAGGGGTGCGGATGTTTCGCTCAATGCAGTCGTCAATCTTGTCTATGCAGAGGAGCGGTTTTTCAAGTCGGTTTTCGTGGGCTATACTGTTTCGGCGGAATCGGCAGTCGTTGGCCAAAAAGAAAAAGCCAACGGCAAAACCGGTGTCGTTACGGTGCGCACAGCCGGGCGCAATCAGCATGACGAGCTAATGTTGAGTTATGGGCGCTGGATGATGGTGAAGAAAAGAGACGCCAGATCAGCAGCACCCGAAGCGGCGGCGCCGTTGTTGGATGCCGTTTTGGCGGGCGCACCGCAAACATTTGAAGATTATGCGGTCGGGAAAAAGCTTGATCATGTTGACGGCATGATCGTGGAAGAGGTCGAACATCAGATCGCCGTGGGCCTCTACCAAAACTCTGCCAGTGTGCATCTTGATTCCGTGCTGCAGCTCGGTTCGCGCTTTGGCAAGCGGTTGATTCATGGTGGTGTGGTGATTTCTACCCCGCGCGCCTTGAGTTTTAATTGGCTCGCCAATGCCGGGCTGTGGTCGGCGCTCAATGGCGGGCGCAATGTCGCCCCACTGTCTGGCGGCGATAGGATCCATTCATGGAGTGGCGCGCTGAATAAAGCCATATTGTCGCCGAAGGTGGGGGCGTTGCGGCTGCGCCTTTCTGCAACGAAAAACCTGAATGCCGGCGCGTTTGCGTTGAAGAACTTGGATGGCGTTTTTGATTCCAGTGTGATCCTCGACCTTAATAATTGGACGGCGATTCCGGCGCGGGCATGAGTGCGGCGTTCGTCTTGCATCCTCGCCTTGAGGTCGGCGGCATTTTTGTCGCTGATCTGGCCTTGTCCCGCGTGATGCTGAAAAGTGATGCCCGTTGGCCGTGGTTGATCCTGGTTCCGCGGGCTGCAGATGTCAGCGAGATTCATGATCTTTTGGCGCTGCAGCGCAGACAGCTGATGGAAGAAATCGCTGTGTGTTCGCGCGCTGTGCATGCGGAAGCCGGTATTGAGAAAGTGAATGTTGCAGCGCTTGGCAATCAGGTGGCGCAATTGCATGTGCATGTCGTAGGGCGCTGGGCGGGCGATCCCGCCTGGCCTGATGCGGTGTTCGGGCTTGCGGGAAAAACCGCCTACAGCGATCAAGCGCTGGCCGCGCGCCTTGCACGGATTCAGGCGCAATTAGCCGCGGATCAAGCCTGACATCGGCGCGATGCCTGCGCTGTCTGGGAACACGTCAGCGTCAAGGCGCGTGCGCGAAATGCCCAGATGATCGCCCAACACACCCTTGATCACGGCGCGAAGATCGGTGGTTGGGCGAAGATCGCGGCCGTCAAACAGCTGACCCGGCGCAAGGCCCGGCCAATCGGCGATAACGCGTCCACCGCGCACTGCGCCGCCCGCAAGAAATGCCGCCGCGCCGGCGCCGTGATCGGTGCCGCGATTGCCATTGGCCGCAACTGTGCGGCCAAACTCTGTCACGATGAGAACGGTGGTTTTCGACCACAGCGGGCCGAGATCGGCTTTCAAAGTTGCAACCCCCCGGTCCAGCATGCCGAGCAGGGTAGCGATCTGTCCGCCTTCGGTTCCCTGATTGGCGTGGCTGTCCCATCCGCCGACATCGATTACCGCCGCCACCGGGCCATTTTGCTGTTTCAGGAACGCGGCGGCGGCTTTCGCAGCCGGCGCCACCTGGCGCCCCGCGCGCCCACCGCCCGCCGTCATCATGCCCGCTTCACCGACAATCGCATTCGCCGTCATTGCGCCCTGCAGCGCACCGGCAAGGCCTGCGTCTTGGCTGGCTTGATACATCGCCATCAAGCGCTGCACGGTGTCGATGTCGGCGTCCGGCAGCGGCGAAGGCGACCATGTCGCCACCGGCGCGCTGCCGCGCACAATCAACGGCGCCTGCGCGCCCATCGCCATCGCCAGTTCCGCGCGGCCCTGCGCGCGCGCAGGGGCTATCGCCGCCATCGCCGCATTCAACCAACCGGAATTGCGCGCAAACGCGGAGCGCGCGCCGGTTTCCAAAACATTCTGTGCGTCGAAGTGGCTGCGTTCGCGGTAAGCGGTGGATGCAGCATGCACGACAGTCAATTCGCCCGCGCGATACAGCGTGTGCAGCGTGGCAAGGCGCGGGTGCAAACCAAATGTCCCATCAAGTGAAAACGCGCGATCCGCACCGCCCGGCGCCTGCAGCGCAAGGCCATTGCGCGCCGACACATAGGCTGGATCGGCGAACGCAGGCACTGCATGCAATCCGTCCAACCCGCCGCGCAAAAGGATCACCACCAGGCGTTGGCCGGTATCGGCGGCGAAAGCGGATATGGGAAACGCCAAACTTGCCCCGCCGATCATCAGGCCAAGCGCATGGCGGCGGGACAGCGCCAAACCGGCGGCGTGAGAATGCGCACTCATCGTCGTTGAAACTCCGGGCTCATCAGAAGAAGGATGGGCCAAGCGCTGCCTGCGCCACTTCCATCATTGGGCGATCGGTGCGCGCCACGCGCTCGGAAAAGGCTTGCGCCCATTCCAGCCGTTTCCACACCAGATCAGCGCTTAACCACGCATCCGCCATGTCAGACCAGCCGTCCGGACCCGGCGCAAAATAGGTGCGCTGGCCAAGCATCTCTGCGGCGTTAACCAGCGCATTGGGCTGCACCTCCCGCGCGCCAAAGGCGCGCAGCGCGGAAACCAAAAACTCATCGGGGCGCTTGAATTTGGCGCGGGTTTCATCCCACGCTTCGGGGCTGTCGATGAGCGCGGCCATGGTTGTAGCGATATCGCCGTCGCTGGCTAGAAACGTACGCTCCACCCGCGCGACGCATGCGGCAGGCGGCGCATCATTCACAAAGTGGCGCACCAGCTTTGTCGCGATATGGCGTGCGGTGGAGGGATGGCGCGCCAGCATGGAGAGGGCGCCAACACCGCCCTCCAACCCGTCGCCGAACGATGCACCAAGCAGTGTCTGGCTGTTTGGTTCATGCGCATCCGCAACAAACTGAAATAGCTGCGCGCCACTGCGCGTGCCCTTTGTATCGCTGAACACGGCGGTTGGCGCGGGCCGTTCAAACATCCAGCCAGTGATCAAGGCTGCAAGCGCACGCACGTCGGCCTGGGAATAGCCGCCGCCGACGCCCAGCGTGTGCAACTCCAACACTTCGCGCGCAAGATTCTCGTTGAGTCCGCGTGGCCGTCCGCCGGGCCCAAAGCCAAACGCAGCCGGCATTCGGCGCGGGTTGCGCGCCCATACCGAATTCGGCCCGATGGAGTTGGCGTTATCAAGGTATAGGCCCATCGCGGGATGTTGCGTGGATGCGCGCAACAGATCGCCAAACCGCCCCGCCGCATGCGGGCGGATCACGTCGCGCTCAAAACTGTGCGGCAGGCTCATCACCTGCGGCTTCACGGTTGAAACGGTGAAATGGTTTGCCCAGAACGCGGAGAGCCGCTCGAACACCGGGCGTTCGCTGGCGATTTGCATTGAGAATCGTGCGCCGACCGCAGCGATGTAGCGATCACGCATGGCGCGGCGATATTGCACATCCACTTCGCTTTCCGCGATCATCGCGGAGGTGACGCCTTGGCGATCCAAGCGGGCGCGTGTGCGATCAGCTTGCGGTCCGCTCAGGCGCACCGCCACATAAAAGCGTGCGATGGCGAGAAGGTCATCCTCACAGGCCGGCAGCGCAGCCAAGGGTGCGGGCGGTGTGCGCTCAGGCGTGAGTTGCGCTTTCACCCAGCCGCGCGGATCGCCGGCAATCACGCGCAAATCCTGCTGCTTGGCGCCATAGCCAAAGCGGTTTGCCGCGATTGCAGCCAAGGCAAGCGACATGAAAAGGCCTCCCAGGTATGATCAACAGAGACCGCGGCCGCGATCACCCATGCAGCAATATAACGCGACAAGGCGGTGAAGTCGTCGCGGTCGCAGGCAAAAAAGCGCCGCGCAAACGGCCTGCAGTGCACGCCGCCACATCAACAAGGATAAAGCACCCGCCAGGCTGACCGCACAGGTTCTGCTATTCGGTGTGCTGCTTGATGCTGCTTGTTTTGCGGATCGTTTCGTTGATCGCCGGGACACCCGATGCAACGACGCCTACAGGCGTCGCACATTCACATCGCGATTCTCCAGCGGCAGTTCAAACATCATGCCCTTGGAGCCGGCCACAACGTTTTCCACGCCGGCATCCTGCGCCACACGACGCGACATTTCCTTTACAATCGGGCTCTCACCGGCATTCGCCAACACCAGCGTTTCCGCCCGGGCGTCGCTTGCGGCTTGGGCAAACTGCTGCAGGCCAGCCATCATGTTGGTTGTGTCGGGGTTGTGCAGCTCTGCGAACGCATCCTCGACGCTGGATTGCAGCAGCACGTCGGTGTGGCCCGGCGCTGCCGCGGCCCAGGCAGCACTGCCGTTTGGTGCGATCGTCAAGACGCGGCCGCGATAGCTGAACACATAACCGACGCGACCCGAGAAAGCGTCTTGCTCGGTGGTGTAGGCGAGGATTTCCAGCGCATTGTCCTTATGGACGATCACGGGCTCACCCGGGGCCGGCGCCGGGGCCCATGCCTCCAGGCCATCAACACCGTTCACTTTGTTCAAGCCTTCCACAACCCGCTTCGAATCAGCCGGGCCATAGACCGGAAGCTTGGCGTCCATGCGCTGCGCAGACGACAGCGCCCATAATTCGTCCAGGTCGCCAGAGCGCATCGTGTCGGCGCCCGTCAGCAGCACCGCCTGCAGGCGGTTCAGCGGCATGCCAACTTTTTCCAATGCCGCAGCAGCGCCGGAGCCTGCGTCGATGATGAATAATTTCCCACCAGCAGAAACCGCGAGGCAGGGCTTGGCCGGGAGCGAATCCAGCAATCCGCCTTCCCCGCACACAAACACGCGCAACGCGTTTTCGGCGAAGAAATCGCGGTCATACTGTTCGGCCTTGTCGGTCTTGAAGTCCTTGTACGCCCTGGCCAGCGCCTCCTGGCCTTCCGGCGTTTGTGAGCCGACGAGCCAGCCGCCCCAGATCAGGCCGGTCAAAGTGGTGAACACCACCAATGATGTGCCGACTTTGCCCATAGTGCGCACTCCTCAGAAGTTGCGTCTCGCGGCGGGCGCGACGGCCCACCTTGAGCTGCAGCGGGCGTCACAGGAAGCCCGCCGGATGTCGCGCCGTACAAAACAGCGCTGTGATTCTGCGTCATCATGCCGTGATTCGCAATTTGGCAAGGACGACAGCAGTGGATCGCCGAACCGCTAACGCATTGCTAAGGATCGCGCGACGGCGTAAATAAGTTGTGCACAAGTGAGCGCGTTTTACTAACAACCCGGTAAGGTCACACGGTAAGGTCACACGGTAAGGCGTTTCGCGCGAGGTGGTCGGTTCCGCATGCACGCGCTTTCGATGTTCCGCGCCATTCCGATTCCGGATCAATCGCAGGCGCGCCGTCGTAAGCACGGCTTTCGCACGATAGCGATTGCAGATGGTGGAAGGGATGATCCGCTGGTAGAGGCGGCGGCGTTCGGTTTGCTCGGCCGCAATCATTACGCACACGATGCTAATCCGCCGTATTGGCGGGCGATTGATGGTGCGGTGGATGCGTTATGGATGCGCCAAACCGTCGCGCGAAAACTGCAGCGTGTGAATGCGCGTCTGGCGTCGGCGGGTCTGCGTCTGCACCTTTTTGATGCCTGGCGCCCGCGTGCGGTGCAGGCCTATTTTCACGGCGTGTTCATGCCGGAGCAACTGCGCCAACGCCGGCCGGACTTGACGGGCGCGGCGGTGGTTGCGGAGGTGGAGCGCTACTGGTCGGCGCCGACATCCAGCCCAGACAGTCCGGCCCCGCACGAAACCGGGGCTGCGGTGGATCTTACCGTGGCGATTGCCTCCACCGGCGAGCATCTTTACATGGGCAGCGTGTTCGATGACGCCACCGCGATCGCCAACTTGGATCACTTTGAGCGCACGCCTTCGCAAGCGTGGTCGTTGTCGGAGGATGAGGCGCGCGACAATCGCCGGCTGTTGTATGCGGTGATGACCGCCGAAGGCTTTGTCGGCCATCCCGACGAGTGGTGGCATTATTCCTATGGCGACCAGTTATGGGCGGCGCTGTCAGGCGCGCCTGCGGCGCAATTTGGCGTCGCGCGGCCCCCGGCTTTACCCTAGGCCAAGGCCGCCCGCGCGGCTTCGAGGTCCGGCGGGCTATCCACGCCCTTGGGAAATGCACTCGTCAGGCCACAGCTGATCGCCATCCCTATCTCCAGCGCGCGCAGTTGCTCCAGGCTTTCGCGCTGCTCAAGCGGCGATGGCGGGGCGGCCACAAACCGCTCCAGCGCCGCGCGGCGATACACATAAAGCCCGACATGGCGCCAGATCGGCCCGTCGCCAAAGGGGGCCGGTGCGCGGGTGAAATACAACGCCCGGCCTACCCGCGCGCCCGGCGCGAAAGCCACGATCGCTTTGACCAGATTGGGGTTTGTCTTGTCGGCGGGATCGCTGGAGGGGCTTACCAGGGTGGCGATGTCGGCGCCCGCCAGCGCATCAATGCCGGCCTGGATCAGGCCCGGCTGGATCGTTGGCATATCGCCCTGGAGATTGACGATCACCTCTGCGTCCTGGTCAGCGATCGCGGCTGCGATGCGGTCCGTGCCGGAGGGTAGGTCGGGGTCGGTCATTACGGCGTCCGCACCGGCGGCCATGGCTGCCGCAGCGATCTCTGGCTCCGCGGCAGCCACCAGCACCGGTCCCACCCCTGCCGCCTGCGCCGCCGCCACCATCCAGGCGATCATCGGCCGGCCGTGGATGTCGGCCAGCGGCTTGCCGGGCAGGCGGGTGGAGGCCATCCGAGCCGGGATCACCACAAGCGTGCGCATCTTCTGCCTCCTGCGACCCTTCGCCGCGATGCTCGGAAAAGCCCGAAATCCAGATGTTTGTCGCCCTGTTCAGGCGCGCCGGACAGCGGCATAAGGCGCGGCCATAGAACGTCAACCGCTGTCTGGTATCATGTTCGCTGCTGGACAAGTCTGGCGCGGGCGGCCAAAAGGCGGCGCAATAGCGGCTGCGCCGCAATCACCCCTGCGCCGCAATCACCCCTGCGCCGACGCCGGACGCTGAGAAGATGCTGAGAAGATGAAGGCAAACACATGAGCGACTTGAGGTTTAACACCATCGCAGGAACCGTTTTGGGCTCACTGTTGCTGGTGATGGGCCTGCGCGAGGCGGGGTCGATCGTATTTCACCCGCACGTCGAGAAAGAGCCGGCGGTGAAGGTGAATGTCGAGGCGCAGGCCACCGCGACCGCCGCCGCCCCTGAAGCGCCAAAGCGGATCGATTGGGGCCGCCTGCTCGGCGATTCCGTGCAACTGGCCAGTTTGGTTGAGGCCGGCGACAAGGCGCACAAGGCCTGCCTCACCTGCCATTCCGACAAGCCTGACGGCTCCGGCGCGAAAACGGGCCCCAGTCTGTATGGCGTGTTCAACCGTCGCGCAGGGGGTGCGCCAGGCTTTGGCTATTCCGCCGCCATGCGGGAGTATGGCCAGGACTGGAGTTACGAAAATCTCTACGCCTTTCTGAAGGCCCCGAAGAGCTACATTTCCGGCACCTCGATGGCCTATGCTGGCGTCCGCAGTTCGGATGATCGAGTGGCGATCGTGGCTTATCTGCGCAACCTCACAGCGCCGAACGCGCCGTTGCCGGCGCCGCTGCCGGAAGAGGCCGCGGCCCCGGCCGCTGAAGGCGCCGCTGCCCCGGCCGAAGGCGCGGCCTCCGCTGGCGAAGCGCCGGCGGCGGAGAAAAAAGCCGGCTGACGCTGGTTTTGCGGGCTGCCTCGGCGTTTTGGGCTACTCCTCCTCGCGGGGGAGAAAGATGGCGGTGCAATAGAAAACTTAACGTGTCGTCTCCGCCGTTGCGGCAGCGCTGGGCAGCTGGATGATCCGCATCGGATTGGCCGCCGTCCACACCAGCATCAATACGACGCCCGCCACCGCGCCAACCCAAAAGGCGCGCCATTGGAAGCGGGCGCGTTCAACCGAGGTGGGCCCGGCTCGGATCGCTTGGGCGGCGCCTTCCAGCGCGGTCAGCGTTTGCGGCAGCCGGCGCAAAACGGCAAGCCCGCCGCCGGCCTCATCGAACACGCGCCGTGCAATGTTTTCGGCGCCCAATTCCCGGCGTACCCAGCGTTCCACGATCGGCCGGGCGGCGGCCCACATATCGTGCTTGGGATCGAGCGCGCGGGCCACACCTTCCACTTGCACCATGGTCTTTTGCAGCATCACCAATTCAGGCCGCAGATGCATGCCGAACAGGTGCGTCACATCGAACAGCTGCAGCAGCAGCCGCGACATTGAAATCGCTTCGGCGGTTTTACCAAAGATCGGCTCGCCAATCGCGCGCAGCGCCTGAGCGAACTCCTCTACCGAAAAGCGCTCAGGCACGTAGCCGGCCTCAGCGTGAACCTCCGCCACGCGCCTATAGTCGCGGCGCAGGAAACCGTAGAGAATCTCGGCCAGGTAGCGGCGCTCCTTGGCGCCTATGCGGCCCATGATGCCGAAATCCACCACCCATAGCTTGCCATCCTTGCCGTAGAGCAGATTTCCCTCATGCATATCGGCGTGGAAAAAGCCGTGATCGAGGGCCGAGGCCAAGAAGCCACGCGTCACCGCCATCGCCAGGGCCGGGCGATCGGCGCCGGCGCGGTCTAGGGCTGCGTGATCAGTCAGCGGCGCGCCGTCGACCCAAGTCAGCGTCATCACGCGCTTGCCAGATCGCGTCCAATCGATTTCAGGGACCTGAAAATAGCCCTCCTTCTGCGCGATCTCGCGGAACTCGGCGGCCGCGCCAGCTTCAAGGCGCAGGTCCAGCTCGCGCTCCAGCGCCTGAGTGACCGTCTCGACGAATTTCACCGGCTCCAGCCGTCGGGAGGCGGGGGAAAAGGTTTCAATGACGCCGGCGCCGAAATGCAGGGCGGCCATTTCCTTGGCCATTTTCTTCTCAATCCGCGGGCGCAAGATCTTCACCGCCACCGGCCCGATCCGGGGCAGCACCGCTTGGTGCACCTGTGCGATCGACGCCGCCGCCATCGCTTCCGAGAAGTTTTCACCGACAATATCGATCGTACCGCCGAACTCGTCGGCGATCGTGTCCAGCGCGCGATCGCGGGAGAAGGCGGGCAGGCGGTCCTTCAAGCGGCCAAGGTCCTGGGCGGCGGTGACTCCAATCATGTCGGGCCGGGTGGCAAGGAACTGGCCGAACTTCACATAGGCCGGGCCGAGGCGCTCCAGCGCGCTGGCAAGGCGGGCGCCGGGGCTGGTGCGCGCGCCCTTGCGGCGGGCAAACAGAGCCAGCACGCGAGACGCGGTCTGCGTCCACAGCGGCATGCGGGCGCGGTATTCCTTGGGCA
>JBIKVO010000315.1:0-4121 GCA_044356795.1 Caulobacterales bacterium | reverse complement strand
CCGCCACCCG
Organism: Caulobacterales bacterium; assembly: GCA_044356795.1. Lineage (GTDB taxonomy): Bacteria > Pseudomonadota > Alphaproteobacteria > Caulobacterales > Aquidulcibacteraceae > JBIKVO01. The sequence continues at coordinate 4,111 of JBIKVO010000315.1, read as the reverse complement.
CGCCAGTCGCCAGCTATGCCCAATCCAAGCAAACATCAGTCTTTGAACCCGAAATGTAGCGCCGCCACACCGCCGGTCAGGTTTTGGTAGCCGGCTCGGCGAAATCCTGTGGCGGCGATCATCGCCTTGAAGGTTTCCTGATCAGGAAACCGCCTTATGCTTTCCGCCAGGTATTGATAAGATTTTCTATCTTTTGCCACCCACTCCCCAATAGCGGGGATAATATTGAATGAATATGCATCGTAGGCGCTCTCGAGTCCGACAATCGATAGTCTAGAAAATTCCAGGCAGAAAAACCGTCCGCCGGGCTTTAATACACGATTAGCTTCCCTTAAAACCTGATCAACATTTGTCATATTGCGGATGCCAAACGCGCAGATATAGGCGTCCGCCATGGCAGTCTCAAACGGGAGAGCCTCGGCATCGGCTTCCACCCATTCCAGCCCATCCTCGCCGCGCTTGCGGCCCGCCTCCAGCATCTCGGCATTGATATCCGACACGATCACCCGCGCCGATTGGATCAAGCCCCGGCGGCGGCCGGCCGCATCGGCCTTTGACTTCAGCCGGCGGGCGACATCACCCGTGCCGCCGGCGATATCCAGGATGGTTTCCCCCGGCTGCGGATTGAGGCGATTGACGGCGATGTCCTTCCACACCCGATGCAGTCCGGCCGACATCAGATCGTTCATCAGGTCATAGTTTTTCGCCACGCTGTTGAAGACGGCGCGCACACGGCCCGCTTTGGCGTCGCGGGGGACCTCTTCGAAGCCGAAGGATGCTGTATCGCTTGGGTTTTGCGGATCGCTCATGGGCAGGGACTTAAACCGCAAGGCGGCCAAAGGCGAGTCGCCCGGGCGCCGCAAGCGGTCACAGGGCCAGCAGGCGGCGGATATCGGCGGGGTTTTTGCCCGCCGCCCTCAGCGATTGTAGCGCCGCCGCGCCATTGCGCTTGCTCAAGCGTTTGCCATCCGCGCCCAGGATCAAGCGGTGATGGCGATAGACGGGCGTCGGCAGATCGAGCAGCGCCTGCAACAAGACATGAAGATGGGCGGCTTCGGCCAAGTCTTCGCCGCGGATCACATGCGTGACGCCTTGACGCGCGTCATCCCAGACGCTGGCAAGGTGGTAGCTGGTTGGCGCGTCTTTGCGCGCCAGGATCACATCGCCCAGCCGCTCTGGCTGTGCCCGCACAGTATGCCCATCCGCTGCAAAGCGCAAAGTCTCAAAGCGGGGCCCGAGGTGCGCGCGCGCCGCATCCAAGGACAGGCGCCATGCGAACGGTGCGTGCGACGCCTGCAGCGTGGCCTCATCCTTGTGCGGCCCGCCGCGCACGATCAGGCCAGCGCCGTGTGGGGCGTTGGCGCTGTCCTCGGCCAAATCCTTGCGGGTCTTGAAGCAGCGATACACCAGCCCCGCCGCAATCAGGCGATCCAAAACAGCGGCATAGTCCGCCATTTGGTCTGATTGGCGCAGAACTGGCGATGGCCAGCGCAGTCCCAGCCAGGCCAAATCTGAATGGATCGCGGCTTCATATTCGGCGCGCGCTCGGTTCCGGTCGATGTCCTCGATGCGCAGAAGCATCACGCCGCCTGCGGCCTGTGCGGCGTCCCACACGGTGAGCGCGGCAAAGGCGTGGCCCAGATGGAGATAACCCGTAGGCGAGGGGGCAAATCGCGTGATCATCACGCTCGTCAGGATAGGCCACACATACATAAAAGTCAGTGAGAAGGCGTGCGAATGGCCAAGGCGGAGGCCGAAGGCCCTAGACTCAGACCTTGGTCCTGCGCGCGCGGCGTGATTCGCGCCGCCCTCGGCCCTCGCGACTTGTTCATCAGCCTGCTAAACCAGCTTTCAAAGAAAGTTGGTTTCGCCATGTCCACCTCCACAATGCGTCCCGTTCCGTTCGACACCGGCCCCGTTCACTTCATCGGAATCGGCGGCATTGGCATGAGCGGCATCGCGGCGGTGATGATGAATCTCGGTTACCGCGTGCAGGGCAGCGATGCGAAGGCGTCTGCCAATACCGATCGCCTGATCAAGCAGGGCGCCTGCGTGATGATCGGGCACAAGGCGGACAATATCGGCGAGGCCGGCGTGGTGGTGATTTCATCCGCGATCAAGGCCGGCAACCCGGAGATGGACGCCGCCCGCGCACGCGGCCTGCCGATTGTGCGCCGGGCCGATATGCTGGCCGAATTGATGCGCCTGAAATGGAGTGTCGCAATCGGCGGTACGCACGGCAAAACCACCACGACATCGATGGTGGCGGCGTTGTTGGAGGCGGGCGGCAAAGACCCCACCGTTATCAATGGCGGCATCATCAACGCCTATGGCGCCAATACCCGTATGGGCGCCGGTGATTGGATGGTGGTCGAAGCCGATGAAAGCGACGGCACATTCACGCGCCTGCGCGCCACTGCGGTGGTGGTCACCAATATGGATCCTGAACATCTCGATCACTATGGCCATGCCGAAGCGATGAACGCCGCCTACCAGACATTCGTGGAGTCGATTCCGTTCTACGGCTTTGCGGTGATGTGCGTGGATCATCCTCAGGTGCAGGCGCTGGCAGCCCGCACGCTGGATCGGCGCACGATCACCTATGGCTTTAATCCGCAGGCCGATGTGTGTGCTGCCAATGTGCGCGCCGGCAAAGAAGGCGCAACGTTTGATGTAATTGCCCGCAAACGCGGCGATGGCCCGGGCGTGACGCTGCATGACTTGTTCTTGCCTGTGGCCGGACGGCACAATGTGCAAAACGCCATCGCTGCGATTGCAGTGGCGCGCGAACTGGGCGTCACCGATCAGGCGATCCGAAAAGGTCTGGCGGGATTTACTGGCGTGAAACGCCGCTTCACCACGGTGGGCGTGTGGAATGACGTGCGCATCATCGATGATTACGGCCACCATCCCGTCGAAATTGCTGCGGTGCTGAAGGCCGCGCGCGAGGTTACGGTTGGGCGCGTAATCGCGATCGCGCAGCCGCATCGCTACACGCGCTTGCGCGATCTATTCATCGACTTCTCCACCTGCTTCAATGAGGCTGATGTGGTGGGCGTCACGGATGTCTATTCTGCCGGTGAGGCGCCTATCGATGAGATCAGCGGCGAAACGCTGGCGGCCTCAATCGCCGCTCACGGTCATCGCGCGGTGGAAAAGATTGCAAATCTTGAGGCTTTGCCTGCCTTTGTGCGCAAACACGCCAAGCCGGGCGACGTGGTTGTGTGCCTCGGCGCCGGCGACATTACGGCCGCGGCCAACGCGCTGCCAGAACAACTTGCGGCCGGCTAGGCCACACATTCGTAAAATCCAACGCGAGGACGTACGGATGGCCAAGGTAGAGAAGGAAAGATGCGCAGGCATGGCCGATGCCTTGCAGGGATTTGCGACGCTGAAGGGGGCCGACAGGCGCGCTATCATCGCGGTGACTTTAATGAGTGGTTGGCATAATCCGTAGCGATTGACCCTGAAACGGATCCCACACCATGGCTTACACGCCCTCCACCAAAAGCCTCATGGCGCCGAAGGGCGCATCGCGTGAAGAGATTGCGGCCTGTGTTGAGGCTGTTCTGCGCGAAGCCACCTTGGAAGAAAAAGTGACGATGCTGTCCGGCAAAGGCTTTTTCGCGCTTTACAAAGCCAGCGGCAAACGCTGGGGCGCGGATCCTTATCCCGCGGGTTCTGGTTGTCCGCGTCTTGGCATACCGCCGCTGTACTTCACTGATGGCCCGCGCGGTGTTGCGCGCGGCAATTCCACCTGCTTCCCGTGCGTGATGGCGCGCGGCGCTACGTTTGATACCGATCTCGAATGCCGTATCGGAGAGGCGATGTCGATCGAAATTCGCGCACAGGGCTGCACACTGTCGGGGGCGGTGTGTGTGAACTTGTTGCGCCATCCCGCATGGGGTCGCGCACAAGAAACCTATGGCGAAGATACCCATCATCTTGGCGCCATGGGCGCTGCATTTGCACGGGGTCTGCAAACGCACAATGTGATCGCCACGGTCAAGCACTTGGCGTTGAACTCGATGGAGAATGCGCGCTTTAAGGTGAATATATTGTGCGACGATCGCACGATGCGGGAATTGTATCTGCCGCACTTCAAAACCAT
>JBIKVO010000130.1:0-7575 GCA_044356795.1 Caulobacterales bacterium | reverse complement strand
TTCCTCTTGCCCCTTCCTCTTGCCCCTTCCTCTTGCCCCTTCCTCTTGCCCCTTCCTCTTGCCCCTTCCTCTTGCCCTGTCCTCTTGCCCCGTGTGATCGGAAGTTTGTTTCGACAGCTGGATCGGCGTCTAATCCCCGTTTAAAGCCCGTTTAAAGTCCGTTCAATCCCCATGCGCGGACGTGCGCATGGCTGACCAATGGAGCTTCGCGTGAGCGATGCTTTTGATATCGACGACGACAATCCCAATCGCCAGCGCAAGGCGCGCTTTGGTCAGATCCTTGCGTTTTTGTGGCGCCGGTGGACCAGTCAGCCGCTTTGGCTTGCAGCGTTTTTGGGCTTTTTTGCATTTTCGGTCGCGGCTGATTTGTACCTGCCGATGGCTGCAGGCCAGCTGGTTGAAGCGCTCAACCGGTCCAGCCCCGGGGCAGCCGCGCCAGGCGTTGATCAGGCGTTCCTGATTTTCATGCTGACAGCCGGGGCGTTCTTCCTGTTCCGCAATGTTGCCTCGCGTTTCTGGAATCCGTTTGCAGCGCGCAACATGAAGGCGATCGTCACCGATGCGTATGGCGATGTGCAACGCTTCAGCGCCGATTGGCATGCCAACAATTTTGCCGGCGCCACGGTGCGGCGCGTGACGCGCGCCATGAACGCCTATGACATGATCAGCGACAATATCGCGTGGTTCGTCCTGCCGGCGATTGTCGTACTGCTTGGGTTGACGCTGATGACGGCGGCGCAATGGCCAATGATTGGCCTGTTTCTGGGGCTGATGATTGTCATTTACACGCTGGCGGTAATCGCGCTGTCGCGATTTTATATTCTGCACCGGCTGCGCGATTACAACAGCGCCGACACGCGCATCGGCGCCACTTTGTCGGATATGGTCGGCGCCAATGCGTCCGTGATGGCGTTCGGTGCGGAGGGTGTCGAACATGCACGGTTTTCGTCCGTCGTTGAGGATTGGCGGGTCAAGGCGGTGCGTGTGTGGATGCGCCTGACCGACGCATGGGCGGTGCAGAATCTGTTGCTGTTCATACTGCAGGTTGGTCTCATCGGCCTCGTGGTGCACGAATGGTCTCAGGGGCGTGCGACCGTTGGCGATGCAGTGTTTGCGCTCACCAGTTTTTTTGTGATCATGGGATATCTGCGCAATCTGGGTGAAACGGTGCAGATGCTACAGCGCGGCTTTGCCGACATTGAGGATGTCGTCGCATATGCGCATCAAAAGGCAGAGATCGTGGATGCGCCGGGCGCGCCGGTGTTTCGGCGTGGGCGCGGCGAGATCGTTTTCGATCGCGTGACATTTCAATACAGCAGCCAGTCGCAGCCGCTGTATGAAGACTTTTCACTCACCATTTCCCCAGGTGAAACGGTGGCCTTGGTGGGGCCGACGGGGGCGGGCAAAACGACCTTCGTCAAACTCGTGCAGCGCTTCTATGATGTTGGCGGCGGCGCGATCCGGATTGATGGTCAAGATGTGCGCAGCGTCCAGCAATCAAGCTTGCGACGCGCCGTTGCGCTTGTTCCGCAGGACCCCGCACTGTTCCATCGCTCGCTGTTGGACAATATCGCATACGGCCGGCCGGATGCAACGCGCGCCGAGGTCGAGGCCGCAGCGCAGCAGGCGCGCGCCTGGGATTTCATTGCGCGATTGCCGAAGGGCTATGACACGGAAGTGGGCGAGCGCGGGGTGAAATTGTCGGGTGGGGAGCGGCAGCGCGTGGCGCTGGCGCGCGCGTTTGTGGCCGATGCGCCGATCCTGATCCTGGATGAGGCGACCTCTTCCCTCGACACCGAGACCGAGGCCGATATCCAGGCGGCGATGGCCGCCCTGAAACAGGGTCGCACGACGATCATCATCGCACACCGCTTGTCGACGGTGCGGGAGGCGGATCGCATTTTGGTGTTCGAGCGCGGCCGCGTGGTTGAGCAGGGCCGCCATGGCGATCTCGTTGCGGCCGGCGGGCTCTATGCCCGTCTTAACGCGCTGGCGGTGGGCGGTCTGATCGCGGCATGAGAGCGCATCAGAGACAGTCTTTCTGGAGCAGGGCGGATCAACCGCCATGCCCTTTTGAGAAGGCCTGTTTCGTCTAACTCAGCGTTGCAGACTTGCGGCGGGCGAGGTTTGATCGACGGGTCGCCCATGCGCCTGAAACCGGGCCCTGCAATCGCACTGGCGGTGAAACAAGGTGCAGCCGGTGGGGCCCATTCATGATTTTCTCAATCAAGGCGTCTGCAGATCGCAGAGAGTGCTCTCGATATCCTGAACAGGGAACAAAGTGGCTGACCTCTCGCATGACGCCCTCGCGATAAGCGGGCCTTTCGGGTCGGCGGACGCCTGCAGTCAGCATAGGCGTTCGTCCATCCGCGACGGGATAGCATCGAGACATAAGCCGCCTGACATCGTCCTCGCAGGTCCCCGTCTGTGTCAGCTGATTGCGATAAAGCGACAGCAGGGTGATTGCGTTGTTCTACGCGGCGTGTGTCCGTGCGACGATGATGATTGCCCCAAGGCGATCAAGAGCCCCCAATGCTCTTTCCATGCGGTTCAGTTGGCGCGCAACACATCTGTCGATTGGCTCGAGTGCGGTCTGAACAGCCGGGCCCTGTGTCCCAGACCGCTGTGTTTCATCTGCAAACCAAGGGGCTGCAGTCGTGGTCTCCAGTGACGGTGAAATGGCTGCACCTGATGTTGCATCAGAAGACGGTGTTGTTTCGATCGCCGATTGGAGACGACGGCGGTCGCGCGCGGACCCCATCAGGGTTTGGTCTGCAGATGCCGTCCAGGCGGGCCGCTTCAGCTGCCGCCGTGTCTGGGGATGGCGCCGCGTCTGGTTTGGCTAAACGCTTTTTGTTCATGAACACGCACCAGGCTCGACTGCAGGGCTTGCAGCCTGTCTGTTCGCTCCGCCACAGACAAGTGTTCGTCAAACAGAAAGGCGTCAAACCCGGTCATGACGTCACGCAGCCCTTTGAGGCTCAGGGCGCGCGTCGCCATGAGGGCTTCGGCGCGGTCAGGGCAGGTTTGAGTGAACCACTGCACGTCGCCAATCAGACACATATCGTGGCCAGCGCGGAAAAGCGGGACACTAGTGTTGATCTGCTGCGCGATATGGTCAGCACTTGGCATCCATGCGCTTTGAGGGCTTGGTGCGCTTGGCCATGCGATGGCCCCCATCACGAGGTCGCCTGTCATGAGCACTCCCGAGAAGCCGAGCGCTCAAACGCCATGCCCGCGATCTGTACAGGTTGTGTCGCAGGCATGAATTCGATCAAAGTCCTTGAATAGGCGAGGAACCGCCTTGCCAAAACCGGCTCCCAGACTGCGCGGGGTGTCGCCATTGGCCTCATCCATTCAATGGGTTGTCGACAAGCAAATGGGTTGGCCGCCTTCCCCAACGGCCGGCTTGGCGCCGGGGTGCGCGCTTTGGTAGCGTTGAGTCAAAACCACTTCGGCGCTCACGCCGCTCGGGAGGAAGCATCATGGCCAAGGCGCGCGTTGCGATCATTGGGGCAGGCCTTGGCGGGCTTGCCGCCGCCGCCAAGCTGAAGCAGGCCGGCCACACCGATATCGTCATCCTGGAGAAGGCGGGCGCGGTGGGCGGCACGTGGCGCGATAATCAGTATCCAGGTTGCGCCTGCGACACGCCGGTGGCGCTGTACCAATTCTCGTTCTTCCCCTCGATCAAGTGGAACTATCTGTTCCCGCGCGCGCACGAAGTGCAAACATATGCCGAAGACATGGCGGATGCATTCCAGCTGCGCGAGTTCCTGAAGCTGAATGATGAGGCTGTCAGCGCGGTGTGGGATGAGGCCGGCGCCCAGTGGACCGTGACGACGCGAACAGGTGCGCGTTACGAGGTTGATGCGATCGTGCCCGCACTCGGCCAGCTCAATCGTCCGCAGTGGCCAGACATTCCTGGCCGCAATAGCTTTAAGGGCGCATCGATGCACTCGGCGCGTTGGGACGCCAGCGTTGACCTGAAAGGCAAGCGCATTGCATGCCTTGGGTCGGCGGCAAGCGCGGTGCAGCTGATCCCGGAAGTGGCGCAGATCGCCGGCCAACTCGACCTGTATCAGCGCACGCCCAACTGGGTGATTTCGCGCCTGGATCGCAGCATTACCGACGAGGAAAAGGCGCTGCTGATGACTGACATCGAAGCCGCCATGACGCTTGGCGCGATGAACCGGCAATTGATCTATGACAATGCCGATCACTTTTTCTGGCAGGTGTTTCAATGGACTCCGCAGGGACGCGCCGCGTTCCAGCGGCAGGCTCTGGACAAGCTCGCAAAAGAGATTCCCGATCCGGAATTGCGCAGAAAGCTCACGCCCGATTATCCAATTGGGTGCAAGCGGATTTTGATCACGGATGATTTTCTGCCGGCAATGACGCGGGCGAATGTCAGTCTGATTACCGATCCGATTGCGCGCATCACCGACATTGGCGTTGCAACCAAAGACGGTGCTGCGCGCGCTTATGACGTGATCATCTACGCCACCGGCTTTGAGACAACCGGTTGGCATTGGTCGCTTGATGTGGTGGGGGAAAATGGCGCGCATCTGGGCGAGGTGTGGAAAGATGCGCCGGAGGCTTATCTCGGAATCACCATGGCAGGTTTTCCCAATCTGTTCATGCTCTATGGCCCAAACACCAATCTCGGCCATAACACCATCACCTTTATGATCGAGCAGCAGGTGCATTATCTGGTGGAAGCGCTGAAAGGCCTGGAAAGCCGCGGCAAACGGGCGATGGCGCCAACGCCAACCGCGCAGGCGCGCTTCAACCAGGCGCTGCAGGCGCAGCTTGCAAAAACGGTGTGGGCTGATCCCGGTTGCGGCAGCTGGTACAAGACTGCCGATGGCCGTATCACCCAAAACTGGGGCAGCCATACGCGCGATTATGCGAAGGCGACGCGTGACGTCGTGTATGAGGATTATGTGGTGCGGTGACGCATCCGCTGCAGCCTCTATGTCTCTGCCGCACAGTGGGCCGCAGACTATGGCGCGCAGACTATGGCGCGCAGACGATGGCGCGCAGACTATGGCGCGCAGACTATGGCGCTTGCGTTGTGCGAAAAACTACGCGACGCGGGGGCGATGGGAATTGAGTTGCTCGTCTTTTTCGCGGCGCTTGTGGCAGCGGGTCTGTTCGCCGGCCTGATTGGCGGACTGTTCGGCGTTGGCGGCGGCATTGTCATCGTGCCGGCTTTGTATCACGGGCTTGGCCTTGCCGGCGTGCCGGAAGACGCGCGCATGCATGTCGCGGTGGCGACGTCGCTGTCGACCATCGTCGCCACATCCTGGCGCTCTCTGAATGCGCATCGCAAAAGCGGCGCGGTGGATGAAGCGCTGCTGAAAAGCTGGATTCCGTGGATTGCGCTGGGCGCGGTGATTGGGGCGGCCCTTGCCGGGCAAATCAGCGGGCAGGGCTTGCTGATCGTGTTTGGCGTGCTGGCGCTTCTCGTGGCGGCGAACATGGCGTTTGGCTCGGATGCGTGGCGCATCGTCGGCGCCATGCCGACGGGCGCCGCGCGCGTGGGAACCGCGGGCGCCGTTGGGCTGTTGTCGGCGATGATGGGCATCGGCGGCGGCGCCTTTGGCGTGACGATCATGACGCTGTGTGGGCGGCCGATCCATCAGGCGGTGGCGACGGCATCCGGCTTCGGCGCCGCGATCGCACTGCCGGCGGCGCTCGCGAATATGGTGACGGGGTGGGGCGCGGCCGGTTTGCCATGGGGCAGTCTGGGCTATGTCAATGCACCGGGATTTGTGATCCTTGCCATGCTGACCGCCATCACCGCGCCAATTGGCGCGCGGCTGGCGCATCGCTTGAACCGGGTCTTGCTCAAACGCTTGTTCGCCGTGTTCCTGGCGCTGACGGCGCTCAATCTGTTGAGCGAGGCATTTTAGGCCCGAAACAATCCCGGAAAGCTCTGATACACAAACGCTACCGCCAAAATCGCGCCGACCCAGATCGCCATATAGCCGATCAGCCGCCCGAGATTGGCGTTGGGATCGGCCCGGCGCGATTGCCAAAAGCCGCCCGCAACCAGCAGCAAGGCCATCACTGCGTAAATCAGGTTGGCGAGGTTGATGTCGCCGTCCATGAGCGAGACCCCTCTGTTTCGAGCCGCGCACGGCGTGCAGGAATGGCGGCCATGATCGCGGCGCGCTCGGCCTCGGAAAAGCGCGTCCAACCCCCGATCTCCTGCAGCGTTCGTCCGCAGCCCAGGCATGTCTGCGTCCGCCCGTCGACGGCGCAAACCTTGATGCAGGGGGTGGAGATGGCGACCATCCCGCTTCCATGACAAAGCCGGCCGCTTCCCGCAAGGCGTTCGGCTTGCAGGCCCCATCTGTGCGCATTGATTTTCAATAAATCGGCATTGACAAACGATGCGCCATATCGTAAATCGATAAGGCGATGTCGGAAACGTTATCGCTCTTCTCCAACGGCGCCTCCCACCCGCCGCTGGCCCTGAAGAGCCTGGAGGGGCCCTCGAACCGCCCCGCTCCTGGCTCACCCTTCCCGATGGTGTGGCGAATTTGGATGGAAGTGTATGATGCGCACTGTTTTGATGGCGATGGCGATGGCGATGGCGATGGCGGCGTCCACGTTTTTGGCGCCGGCGGCGATGGCGCAAGAGCCGGCCCGGATGGATAATGAGGCCTATGTGCGGGCGACGGCGTGTGCGGCATATGGCTCGCTCGCGTCGCTGGCGCAGGACGGCGTGGACGTTTCCGCGATTGTGTCACGGGTCAATGCCGAGCGGCAACGCAAGCCGGTTGATGTTCAGCGCCGCGCCAGTCGCGAGGTGCGCAATGCGCTGCTGGCCGAACATCAAGGCGCCCCGATCGCGGAACTGCGCGAACGCCGCGACCGGACATGCGCGGCTTTTCTGGCGACGCCGAAACAGGTTGCCGGCGGCCATTGAGCCCAGCGCGCCCTGATCATGGCGGCGACGCCGTGGCCTCCAACGGAGGGGGGAAATCGGCGACAGTCGATTTCTACCGTCCGTTTACGTTAACGCTATATTGCCCCGCGCGGAAACCCCATTATATCGCGCGCAGGGAAGAGACTGCTCGCTCCCGCCGCGGCGCGCGCCGGCGGTGGGCTTACCGAAGAGGGCCGCGCCAATGAATCTCGACTTCACCGCTGAAGAGGTTGCGTTCCGCGACGAGGTGCGCCGCTTTATCGATGACGCCTATCCCGCCCATTTGCGCGGCATCGCTTCGCGCGAGGATATGGGCAAGGACGATTTCCTCGCCTGGCACCGCATCCTTGGGCAAAAAGGCTGGGTCGCGCCCGCCTGGCCAGTGGAATATGGCGGTACGGGCTGGACGCCGACGCAGCGCTATATCTTCGCCGAAGAACTCGCCCGCGCTGAGACCATTCCAATCCTGCCGTTCGGCGTGCAGATGGTGGGGCCGGTCATCTACACATTCGGCTCACCCGAGCAGAAACAACGCTTTCTGCCGCGCATTCTGAGTGGCGAGGATTGGTGGTGCCAGGGCTATTCGGAGCCGGGCGCCGGGTCTGATCTGGCCAATCTGCGCACCAAAGCCGAACGGG
>JBIKVO010000131.1:0-7575 GCA_044356795.1 Caulobacterales bacterium | reverse complement strand
GGTGTTGATCGGCGTGAAAATCGTATGGAACTTCGGCCTCAACAAGATGTGGAAGGCCGCCGATGGGCAGCCGATGGTGCCGTATCTGGAGCCGCATTGGTCCTTGATTGCGACGCTGACGCTGATCGGCGGCTCGCTGGCTTACAGCTGGTGGAAAACCCGCGGCGAGCCGACCATCTGAACACCAAAGAAAAAAGCCGCCGCATCAAACGATGCGGCGGCGAAAGTCATCTCAGGTGAAGAACGGGAGAACCCGACAGATTAGAACGAGCGCTTGATGCCCAGAACGAAGCGGCCGTCAGCGGCCGGCGTCAGATCGCCGTCGAGATCGGTGTCGACATAACGCGCGTCAATGGCAAAGCCTTGGAACAGGCCATCCTGCGGGGCCACGGTCAGGCCGACATTCCAAGTGGTATAGGTGTCTTCGACATTGGCCGCGCCGGGAGCTGGGTCAAAGTCTGCGTCTTCTGCCGATTGTTGGCCAAACGCCGCCGATACCGAAAACGCGCTGTCGAACGCGTAGGATGCCGCCACTTCAGCATACACGCTGGTGCCGGTTTCGCCGGTGAACTCCGGCGACACAAACACCGCACCACCGACGCGCAAGCCGTCAACCGGCACGAAGTCGACCTTTGCATAGACTTCGCCGTAATCAAGCTCAGCGCCTGCATCCGATGCATCCGGATAGAAGTAGCCGATCACGCCGAAGTCGGTGTTCACGCCATCGATCAGCTTCGGCTTCAAGCCGGCATAAAGATCCGTCTCAATGGAGCCGCCCGCGAAATCGATGTTCGACGCCCACACTCCGCCGTACCAAATGTCGTTGGTGTAATCGAAGCCGCCGGAAATCGCCGGGCTTTCGTCGGTCTGGGAAAGGCCGCGGAAGGTATAGTCAGTGGCGAGGCCGACATTGGAGGAAATCATCGGGTCGGCATGGGCCACGCCGAAAATCGCGCCAGAAGCGGCCGCGAGGGAGAGTAGAACGCGCATCTAAGGATCCCCGTAAATGGAGGGCAGAGAATTCCCGCCAAACCCTGTCTTTTTAACGCTGGGCTGGTAAATTCAGCGTAAATGCGCTTGCACAACCTACAGAATCGCTATGGGTGTGCATCGAGAGATTCGCTTTGGGGCGCAAGCGGGCGCGGCGCCGGACCTCCGTCGCCACAACGGTCTCAAGAGAAGCCGCGACGCATAGAGATGCGCCGCGGTTTCCGATCTGTTGTGTTAGTAAGAAATCAGAAGCTGCGCTTCACGCCGAGGATCACGCGCCCATCCACCCGGTCGAACGTAGTAAACGCCTGGGCGATGATGGGATCGCTGTTTTTGATATCGGCATCAATATAGCGCAGATCCACCGCAAAGCCTTCCAGCGTGAGCGTGCCGCCGATAGTCCATGTCAGATATTCATCGCTGACCGTGCCCGCAAAAACGCCGCTCACATCATCGATGGTTTGATATCCCACCGCGCCGGAAAAGCTCAATGTGTCGGTCGCGGCAATCGTGCCGGCGGCTTCCAGATAGGAGGCTTGTCCGGTTTCGCCGGTGAATTCCGGCGACAAAAACGCCGACAGCGTCACGCCGATATTTTCCGCCAGCACAAAGCCCGCCTTCGCGTAGACTTCGGCATAATCCAGTTCGCCCTCCACCGACGGCGTCGGGCCGGGGATGTCGCTGCTGTTGGGATAGAAATAGCCGATGATGCCGAAATCCAGCGTCACCGCGTCGAGCGGCGCCTTGATGCCGGCGTAAAGATCAAGCTCCAGCCCGCCGCTGACGCCGAACTCGGTGAAGTCCACATTTGACGCCCACGCGCCAGCGTAAAAATTGTCGATCGCCATATCAAGGCCGCCTTGCACCGCCGCCGCTGCGTGGGTCTGCGAAATGCCGCGGAAGGCATAGTCGGTCGCCAGCGACACATTGCCAGTATAGGCTGGTTGGTTGGCCTGGGCGCTGGCGCCCAGGCCCAGGCTCGACACGGCCGCCGCAGCTGCGCCCATCATCAATCGCACTGCATTCATTCCCGCATTCCCCGCGCTGATCGCCGCCATCGGGCGACGACGCCCACCTCATCATGGTGGGTCCGTGGTCAATGGGCTGAACAGACCGTGCGTCGGACGCGCGTGTCGCGCGGGCGACCAAGTTCTGGGTGCTTTTTGTGGGAATTGACGCATTTTTGCGCTGCAGCAGAATTGGCGCGCTGCAAAAAAGTGCAGGCAAGCCCCTGGGCCAGAAAGCCATGAAGGTCAGCGCGATCATTGCCATGACTGTGTGGCTTACCGCGCCGCGAGCGGGGCAAAGCCCAGATGCATCCCGGCGTCCACCAGCAGGGTTTCGCCGGTGACATGGCGGGCGGCGTCGGAAATCAGGAACAGGCCGGCGTCGGCGATGTCTTCGGCGCTGGAGGCCGCCTGTAGCGGCGTGGACTTGGCGACCGAATCGCGAATGCGGGCGGTGGTCTCGGCGCCGAAGGCGGCGGGGAACCAGCGGGTGTCGATAAAGCCGGGGCACAGCGCATTGACGCGGATGCGCGGGGCCAGTGCTCGAGCAAGGCTGAGCATCATGGTGTTCAGCGCACCTTTTGTGGCTGCATAGGCCACCGAAGAGCCGATGCCCGTCACGCCGGCAATCGAACTCACCATAAGCACCGCCCCGCGCGGCGCGCGCTCCAGCAAGGGCCGCGCTGCCCGCGTCATCAGAAACGGCGCCACCACATTCACCGCATAGAGGCGCTGAAAGTCGTCGCTGTTCAACGCCTCCATATCGGCATGATTGGGGACATGCTTGGTGATGCCGGCATTATTCACCAGCGCGTCGATGCGGCCATAGGGCTCGGCCGCCGCCGCGATCGCCTTGCAGGCGCTGTCCTCGGACACGTCGCCCTGAACGATCATGGCCTCAGCGCCTGCGGCGCGAACCGCGGCGGCGGTGGATTCGGCCTCGGCCAGGCTCTTGGTGCAATTGAGGATCACCGCGTGGGCGCCGCGATGGGCCGCACCCAGCGCGATTGCAGCCCCAAGGCCGGTGGCGGAGCCAGTCACAACAATGATCTTGCCGGCGAAATCGGTCATGGCGGGCACTCCGGTTTAGCGCGTTTTCCGATCAAGTGGAAACTGGTTGATGGTCAGAAAACGCCCCGTGTCATTGGTTTGGGCGATCGGGGCACGATAACCACGCCGTCGCGCCCGTTGAAAGCCGCCATCTTGGCGGGGCGTGCGAAGCGAGGCACACAGGCGTTATGCACCGCCTGACCCTTCATCATTATCCATCGTCGCCTTATGGCGAGATGATCCGCAAGGCGTTCGCCATCAAGGAGCTGGCCTGGGATAGCGTGATCCAACCGATGATCATGCCGCGCCCGTTCCTGACGCCGCTGACGGGCGGTTATCGGCGTATCCCGGTGCTGCAGATCGGCGCCGACATCTACTGCGACAGCGCCTGCATCTTGCGCGAACTGGATCGGCGCTGGGCCACTGCGCCGTTGGTGCGGGCCGGCGATCAGGCGATGGCCTGGATGGCGCGGGGCTACAGTGAGCGGGTGTGGTTTCAGATTTCGGTCGGGGTGATTTTCGCCGAGATCGGGGATCAAGTCCCCGCCGCCTTCAAGGAAGACCGGCGGCAATTGTCGGGGCGCGCCTTTGATACGGCTGCGATGAAGGCGGCCGCGCCAATGCTGCGCGATGAGTGGCGCGCGATCGCCATGCTGGCGGAACAGGCCCTGACCGACGGCGCGGCGTTTCTTGACGGCAAGGCTCCGGGGCTTGTGGATTTGTCGGTGTGGTTGAACGTCTGGTTCCTGCGCACTGGCTCACCGGGGGTATTTGACGCCTTGACCGCCGATATGCCGGCGTTGCTGACCTGGGCCGCGCGGATGGAGGCGCTGGGGCAAGGCGCGCCGACGCTGCTGTCTGCGGAGGAGGCGTTCACCTGCGCCCTCGCCGCCGAGCCGGAAAAGGCGGCCGCGCCCGGCCTCGCGATCGAGGCGCAGGGGCTTGCGCCGGGCATGATGGTGACAGTCAGCGCCGATGATTATGGCCGCGATCCGATCACTGGGGCGATCCACGCTGTGGACCCGCACACCCTGTCGCTGTGGCGCGACACCGCAGACGCTGGCCGGATCGTCACCCACTTCCCGCGCGCGGGCTTTCTGGTGCGCCCGGCGTGACGCAGCCCCGGCTTGCACAGCGCCCCACAATCGCTACTTATCGAGCGCGCCCATGAATTCACCGCTGCCTCTTGCCGGCCTGCAAGGCCCGCTCGCCAAACTGGACGCGCGCTCTCGGGAGATTTTCCGGGAGATCGTGGAGGCGTATTTGGACACGGGCGAGCCGGTGGGCAGCCGCACTTTATCGAAAGCGAAGCGGATTTCGCTGTCGCCGGCTTCGATCCGCAATATCATGGCTGATCTGGCCCAGCTTGGCCTGCTGGACAGCCCCCACGCAATGGCCGGACGGCGTCCGACACAGGCGGGCCTGCGCCTATTTGTGGATGGGCTGTTGGAGATAGGCGGTCTTGCTGAAAACGACAGACGCGACATCGACGCCGCCATCAGCCGCGCCGGTCGCAATCGGGATGATGTGATGGCGGCGGCCTCCAACATGCTGTCGGGGCTGGCGGGCGGGGCAGGGCTGGTGGCCGCGCCCGCCCGCGAGGCGGCCATCAAGCATGTCGAACTGGTGCCGGTGGCGCCGGGCCAGGCGCTGACGATCATTGTGTTTGAGGATGGCGAGGTGGAAAACCGTCTCACATCGATCCCGCCGGGGGCGCCGCCGTCGGCGCTGGTCGAAGCGACCAACTATTTCAACACCCGCTTCAAGGGCAAAACTCTGGCGGAAGCGCGTCAGGACGCGCAAGACGCGCTGACCCGAGATCGCGCCGCGCTCGATGCGGCCGCCGCCACGCTTGTGCAGGGCGGGCTTGCGGAATGGTCGGGCGGGGACACCGCCTCGACCCGCGCCCTGATCGTGCGCGGGCGCGCCAATTTGTTGTCGGACCCCGAAACCGCCGCCGATCTGGAGCGCGTGCGCCAATTGTTTGACGCGCTGGAGCGGTCTGAAGAACTGATCCAGCTGCTCGATATGGCCCGCCAAGGCGAAAGCGTGCGCATTTTTATCGGCTCGGAAAACCCGCTGTTTTCGCTGTCGGGCTCGTCGACGATTGTCGCGCCGTATCACACCGCCGATCGCCGGGTTGTCGGCGCGCTTGGTGTGATTGGCCCGACGCGCTTGAACTATGCCCGTGTTATTCCAGTGGTCGATTACACCGCGCAAGTGGTGGGGCGCCTGCTGGACGGCCGCGGCTAAAAATTCTGGTTATCCGCATCGCATCGTGAAGAGGCACGCATGAACTCCGATCCCAAACCGGACGCAAACACCCAGGCCGCAGACGACACGCCAGACATTGGCGCGGCAATGCCCAGCCAAATCCCGCTGGATCAGCTGGAAGATCCCCGCATCGCGGAACTGCAGGGCGAACTGGCAGCAGCGAAGGATCAAATGCTTCGCGCGCTGGCTGAGATGGACAATGTCCGCCGGCGTGCGGAGAAAAGCGCCGAGGATGCGCGTTTGTTCGCGATTGACCGTTTTGGCAAGGATTTGCTCCAGGTTGCCGACACCTTGGCGCGGGCGGTGGCGTTGGCCCCAGATGACGGCGATGAGCGGGTGGTCACCTTCGTCGACGGCGTCAAACTGACCGAGCGCACCCTGATCGAAACCTTCGCCCGACACGGCTTGAAGCGCATCGGCGCGAAGGGCGATAAATTCGATCCCAATCTGCACCAAGCTGTCAGCCAGAGTGCGTCCGATGTGCCCGCCGGGCATGTCGCTGAAGTGTTGCAGGCGGGCTTCACCCTGAATGATCGCACCGTGCGCGCGGCCATGGTGATTGTGTCGGGCGGCGGCCAATCGGCGGCGTCCCCGCCGGAGGGCGTCGACATCACGGTGTAGGGGCGCCGGTTTAGTGTTTGAGTGAAGGCCTGTCTGCCCGACTTGACGAACGCCCTTGCGCCGGTCCTACGATGGCGGCGCTGCGGCGCTATCGACCGGATCGCTTGGGACCAGATCGCTGGGGACCAGATCGCTGGGGATCGTATCTCTGGGGATCGTATCTCTGGGGACCGTATCTCTGGGGACCGTATCTCTGGGGACCGTATCCCTGGGGCAACCCGTTATGCAGATAGGGGAGCGCAGTCTGATGGGAACCTTGGGCATTATCCCGTTCACGCTATTTCCAGTCGTGTTTTATTCCTTGTTTGCCCTCCCGCAGGGCGTTGGCATGACGGCGGGGTTGCAGGTCAAGGCGTTCGGCATGATGATGCCGTCGGGCCACGAATGGGTGTTCACCTGGGGCGGTTTGCTGCTGCTGACGGCGGTGATCTGCCTGTTTGTCGACATTCTGAAATCGACGCGCCCGACGCGCAACGCGATGATCGACAATGGCTTGTCAGTTGCGGTGTTTGTTTTGGCCCTCATCCTGTTTTTGCTAGTGAAGGGCTTTGCCACCACCGAATTCTTCCTGATCACGATGATGTGCCTGTTGGATTTTGTGGCGGGCTCTGTGGTCATGGTGTCGACCGCGCAACGCAGCGTGCAGTTTGAGCCTGGGGCTTAGAAGCATTCGCGCCGGTGTTAAGCTTTCAGGCTAACGCGCGTTGTCCCGAGGCGCCGCCGCCAAGCGCATGCGTTCTTGATCGCTTGTTATCGCCACGCATTTGCAGGGCGCCGCGTTTGGCATCACAGCGCAGATGCTTTCCTCTGCCTCACCGAGCATCTGGCCCGTAGTGCTGCGTGCGGGTGCATTGAACATGACGATCAGGGACTGAAACAGGAAATCTCACTGTCTCACGACGAAGGGCGAGGTTGGCGCTGCTTTCACCATCACGCCGCCCTGTATCACGCCGCCCTGTATCACGCCGCCCTATATCACGCCGCCCTATATCACGCCGCCCTATATCACGCCGCCTTGTGCATCGCCGCCTACGGCTTCCTGATCTCCGAGAGGGAGACGATTTCCCCCCGTACCCGTTTCCAGCGGCCTTTGTTGACATGGTCGCGTCGAGCCAACCGGTCGAGAGCAGCCTTTCGCCCCCTGTGTCTTGGAACACCTGAGGGGACGTGCGCCGCGGCAGGTTGGCCGAGTTGCAGGTCCAGCGGCAAGTCGCGCTGCAGTCAGTGGCTCTGAGCGCCCATGCAGGGCATGGCGAAGCAGCCCGTCGGCTCGATGTCACCAGCAGAGAGGTGATAATAGAGAAAGAGCCGACGGTCTTCGTCGGCGTTGATTGGGCGTGTCTTGAGCATCAGGTCTGTCTGGTTGGACCAGCCGGCCCGGTTCAGTGGGCCTTCGCTCACGACGCCGACAGTCTGGGCGCGATGATGCACTGGCTGATGGCCAGCGTGTCGGATCCGCAGGATGTGGCGGTGGCGATCGAGGTCCCGCACGGGCTTGTGGTCGAGGCGCTGATGGCCGGCCGCTGGAAAGGCTCTTCTTTTCCGCCTGTTGCCGCTCTTTGCCGATCGTGTCGACCAGGCGCGCATTGCGGGCAAGCCCGAACCCATAATCGACGCGGTTGTTTTCACACCA
>JBIKVO010000129.1:0-7600 GCA_044356795.1 Caulobacterales bacterium | reverse complement strand
CGGCCCCGCCAAGGAAGACCCGCGCATCAATGACGCGCTTGACCGTTTGACCAAGCGCCTCGAAACCAGCGAGCGCCGCCAGTCGCTGTCAGTGGCCGGAATTGACCGGACAGTGCTAGGGCTTGCCGCGCGCGTGGAGGACGCAGAAATCGGCGCCCGCGAGGCGGTTGCCCGCGCTGACCAGACCGCTGTGGAAATCCAGCGCGCCGCCGAACAGATCGCCCGTCGGGTTGAAGATGCCGAGGTTGTCGCCAAGTCAGCGATTGAAGAGGTCAGCCAGGCTGCGCAATCGGTGGCGCAGGCGCGTGCATCGATCGACGCCCGCCTCGCTGAGGCGCAGGCCGCTGTGCGCAGCACCGCCGAACAGGCCGCCCGCGCCACCGCCGCTGAAGCGATCGCTGAAGCCCGCGCCGCCCAAGCGGCCGCTGAGGCCAAGCTGCGCGAGGTGGAGGCCAGCGCCCGCGAGGCTGGCGCTGCCGCCGTTGAAGAAGCCCGCCGCCTGCAGGGCATGCTGGCGCTGCGCTTGGAGGAAGCAGAGCGCGCGCAGGCCGAAGCGGTGGCCGCAGCACTGGCCGAAACGCGGGAAGCCAAGGCAGGTCAGCGCGATCTGGCCGGCCGCTTGGAAAGCGTTGAAGCCCACGCCCAGCGCATCACGCAGCAGGCGGTGGATGAAATTCGCGGCGCGCAAGCCGCCCTCGCAGAGCGCATGAGCCTGGTTGAGAACGGCGCGCGCAATGCGATCGCCGCGACGCTCAACGAAGCGCGCACATCGTTCAAAGTTTTGACTGACAAACTTAATGGCGTTGAGGCGAATGCGCGCGCAGTGAGCGAGCAGGCGCTCGCGCAGGTCCGCGAGGCGCAAACCGAAATCACCCGCAGCGTTGGCCTTGCAGAAGCCGCAGCCACAAATGCAGCGAAAGCGGCGTTCGCCGATGTGGAAACGCAGCATTCTGCGATCACCGAACGGCTGGAGTCGCTGGAAGGCAAAGTGATGGCGGCGCACGCCAATTTGCGCACCGCCACCATGGGGGCGATCAATCAGGTGCGGACCGCGCAGGCGGAATTGACGCAGCGCCTGGAAGATTTCCAGTCCACTCATAGCGCAGAGACGTCGGAAACCGCCTCCCATCTGGCTGGCCGCATCGAGAAGCTGGAAAAGGACCCCGGCCGGCAGCAGGATCGCACCGCCCTGCAGATGCTGGACGCAAAACTGACCGGCCTTGCCGCCAGCGTGCGCGAAAGCCGTGATCGCTTTGGCGCGGAAATCGAGGCGCTAAAGCAAGACGTCCACAACCGCCCTGACAATGCAGGCGACGCCGAGAAGCTGCAGGCGGTGGTCGATGAGCTGTCCCGTTTCAAGGCCGAGATGAAGGCGCGCCAGCCGGGCGTGGACGAGGAGCGCTTGCAACAAACTGAAGCGCACGTCGCGTCGTCCGTGCAGTCTCTGGAAGGCTCCATCGCCCGCCTGGCAGAGCGCTTGGCACTGGCTGAAACATCGGCCAATGATGCGATCCGGCGCCTGGAAACCGCCGTCGAGGAAACGGTGTCGGCCGGCGCCAGCGAAGAGACCGCGGCGTTCCGTTCGGTCGTCGAGCAGCGACTCGACACGATGGCCTCTGAAGTCAATCAAATGGTGGGCGCGGCGCGCAGCGAATTGGCGCAGCAGATCGAAGCCGCCCTCAGCCAGCCGCGCGGCGGAGAGGTTGAATCCGCCGTCGCCGACGTCAATCGCCGTCTCGCCGCCGCAGAGCGACGCCAAGCGCAGACCATCGAAGCGATTTCGCTGGAAATCCGGCGAATGTCGGAGACGCTTGACAAGCGCATTCGTGCGATCGAGTCCCGTAACGACTCGGCCGCCACAGAAATTGTGCGCGAAGAAATTGGCCGGCTCGCCGCAACGCTGGACTCCCGCATCGCCGATATCGAGCGCCGCGAGATCGCCTCAGCCGACAAGATCGGCCAGGAGCTTGGCCGTTTCGCAGAGCGCCTGGATGAGCGGTTCGAAAATGCTGAACGCCGCAGCGCCGATGCGATTGAAACCGTTGGCGATCAGGTCGCGCGGATGGCGGATCGCTTCTCGCAGCGACAGGATCAGATGGCACGGGAAGTGTCTGAACGCATCGCCGAAAGCGAGGAACGTCAAAGCGCGCGGATGTCGGATGCGTTGAGCCGGCTGCAGTCGCAGTTTGCTGCCGTGGATGAGAAAATGAACGCGGCGGTGAACCCGGTGCAGAAGGCGATGTCATCGGTGGCGGCGCGCCTGCAGGCGGTGGAAGATGAGACCCGCACCACCATCCAATCGCTGGATACGCCCCGCAGCGCACCGCCGGGTCCGCCAGCGGCCCTGCTGAACGCCAGCCCGTTCGCCGATGAAGTCCTGGCGCCGCCGCCGATTAAAGAGGATGTCACCGCCCCTTGGAGCGAGCCGCCGGTCGCTGCCCCTTTGGTCGATGATTTCTCGATCGCGCCGCCGCCGGGCTTCTCGGATGATCCGCTGTTGGAGCCGATCAGTCCAACCTCTAAAGAGGATTATCTCGCCGCGGCCCGCCGCGCCGCGAAGGCCAACGCCGCCCCGGCGCCGGCCAAGGGCAAAAACGGCAAACCGCTGCCCAAGGGTCGTCCGGCGACCGCGGCCAAGGGCGCCGGTTTGAAGGGCCCAAGCCGCGTCGTGTTGTGGAGTGCGGCCGGTGCGATCGCGGTGATCGTTGCGGGCGGCGCTTTTGTAATGAACCAGCGCGGCGCGGCACAGCGCGCACCGACGCCCGACCCCACCCCGACGCCGCCGGTGACGGCAGAACCGAGTGTGTCGGAGCCGCTTCTGCTGGATAGCCCGGCCGATCCGACGCTGGACGCTGGCGCAGCATTGCCGGGTGACGGCAGCCTTGGAACCTTGCCGCGGGATGGCGCGACAGGCAGCACGGCCACGGCCCCAGGGATCACGCCTCCGGGGGCCGCCGGGCCAGTTGTGGCCCCAGGCGCGCGTCCGCTGGCGTCCACCGTCACACCTCCTGGCGGGACGGCAGCCCGTCCGGCGCCCGGCGCGCCGCGTACCGCGCAGGCAGCCCCGCTGCCGACGTCGCCAGCCGCCACCCCGCCGGCTACACCGCAAACCCCCGCCCGCCCCAGCATTACGCTGGAGCAGGCCGCAAGCCGCGGTGACCCTGTAGCGCAGTATGAGCTTGGCCTGCAGCGCATCCAGCGTAGCCAGAATGATGAGGGGCTCGCGCTGTTGCGTCGCGCCGCCAATCAGGGTTTGGCGATGGCGCAGTATCGTCTTGCAAAGATGTACGAGCGCGGCGAAGGCGTGGCGGTGGATCTCGTGCAGGCCCGGCAATGGACCGAACGCGCGGCAGCGGCCGGCAATCGCAAGGCGATGCATGATCTCGGCGTGTTTTTCGCCCGAGGCGAAGGCGCTCCCTTTGACGAAGGCGCCGCGTTCCGCTGGTTCCGGCAGGCGGCAGAACTTGGGGTGGCCGACAGCCAGTTCAATCTCGGCGTGCTCTACCAGCAAGGCCGCGGCACCAGCGCCAACCAGACCGAAGCGTTCTTCTGGTTTCTGGTTGCCGCCGCCAACGGCGACTCTGACGCCCGCGGGCGCGCCGCCCAGGTGGAGGCTCAACTCTCGGCCGAGCAAGTGCGCCAGTTGCGCGCCCGTGCGGAGGCCTATCGCCCTCGCCCGTCCAGCGCCCGCGCCAATGGCGAGTTCGGCCAGCGTTTGTGGGCCACCGCCCCGCCCCAACAGCCACGCTCTTAAACCTTACCCATGAGGCCGTGCTTGGGTTATGTGTCCCGCTTAGGCGGGGCGCATCGCATCGCGTCCGCGCTCATCTGACGCCCACAACCGGGCGCAGGCTTTGATGCGGGTTGCGTTGCATTCTGGCGCCCAAGCCCGCATAAACCCAATGCGGGGCTTTATCCCGCCTTCTGGCTGGCCATGTTTGTTTATCTGCCGATCGCCGAAATGCCGGCGGACGCATTGCTGATCATCGCGATGAGCGCGGCGATTGGCTTTGTGTCCGGTCTGGTGGGCGTGGGCGGCGGCTTTATCATCACCCCGTTCCTGATGTTTTTCGGTGTGCCGCCAGCGGTGGCGGTCGCGACCGGCGCCAGCCAAGTGACGGCCGCCTCGATGTCGGGGGTGCTGTCGCATTGGGCGCGGCGGGCGGTTGATTTGCGGATGGGGCTATTACTCACGGTCGGCGGGGTCGTCGGCGTGACATTTGGCGTTTTGCTGTTTGCGCAATTGCGCGATCGCGGCGTGATCGATCAACTGATCACGGGGCTGTACATCATCCTGTTGGGGGTGATCGGCGTATTGATGCTAATCGAAGCGATCCGCAGCCTGCGGCGCACGGGCGGCGGCAAACCCAGCCTCGCGCCACGCCGATCGCGCCGCAATCTTCTGCACGCTTTGCCCTGGCGGATGCGGTTTCCGATCTCGGGCCTTTATATCAGTGTTTTGCCGGTGCTGGCGCTGGGCTTCACCACCGGTGTGCTGTCGGCGCTGATGGGGGTTGGCGGCGGCTTTCTGCTGACGCCGGCGATGCTGTATGTGCTGAAGATGCCCACCAATGTTGTGGTCGGAACAGCGTTGATCAATGTGCTGGTGGTGACGGCGTTTGTGACGTTCCTGCAATCGGCGACAACGCAGACCGTCGATCTCATTTTGGCGGCGCTCCTTGTGCTGGGCGGCGTGATTGGGGCGCCGCTTGGGGCCATGTACTCCTCGCGGCTGCAGGGGGAGCAGATCCGTCTGATCCTGGCGGCCATGCTGTTGTTGACGGCGGCCAAACTGATGTTCGATCTGGCGACGCCGCCCAGTGAATTGTTTATCCTGGAGCGGCGCTGATGGCGGTGCGCTGGGCGTTATGGATAGCCGCGATCGCACTGCTGTTGCTGACTTCAGCGTCTGCGGCGTTTGCCCAGCCGGGCGCAGCGCCGCCACCAGTGCGGCCGGATGGTTGCCCCAGCATCGTTTCAGAAGTGCTGGATGGTGTGATTGAGGTCGATTCCGGTTTTCGCGGCGCACGGGTGATTGTGTATGGCGCGATCCAAAATACCACCATGCGACGCCAACGCGTGGGTGACGTCGTAGTCACGCTGCGCGGCCCCGATCAGCCCATCGAGGTGCGCCGCAAGGAACAAGCCTTCGGCTTCTGGACGCAGGGAGCGAAGGTCGAGTTTTCCGCCGCGCCGGCCTATTTCGCCGTCGCCTCCACACGCCTGCTGCAAGAAGTCGCATCGCCCGCGATGATCTGGACGCAAGCGCTTGACCCTGCCCCGCTGGCCCGTCTCGCCGGCCCCACGCCCCCCGGCACCGATCCCGGCGCCTGGCGCAACGCCCTGCTGCGCTTGAAACGCGCCGACGGTCTGTACGTCACGCAATCGCTGTCGCTTGTTTCGCAATCGCTGTTCCGAGCCACGTTCGATCTCCCCGCCAACGCCCCGATCGGCGAATATGTGGCCAGCGTTTATCTGTTCTGCGGCGGACAGATGCTGAATTTGCAAAGCGGCGCTGTGGCGGTGGAGCGCACCGGCGTGGAGCGCACGGTGCACAGTTTTGCACGCGAACAACCGATCCTGCACGGATTGGCGGCTGTGGCGATGGCGGTGCTGGCGGGACTGGCGTCGGCGCTCATTTATCGGAGATTTTGAGCGATGTCTGCGATCCCGCAATCCGCTTTGGCGCTGGGTCTTGCTGGTCTTATTCCGTTTTACGCAAGCGCGGGCCTTGTCTTGAGCGCCAGCCTGCAACCTGTGGCGCAAGCCGCCGCCCCCCTTGCCGCCGGCCCCACACCGACAATCGCCGCCTTTGTCGCGTTTGCGATTTATTCGGCGGTGATTTTGTCGTTTCTCGGCGGCGTGCGGTGGGGGCTGGCGCTGCAAACCACGCCGCCGCGCGCGCAAGCCTTGCTCTTTTCCGTGGCGCCATCGATCGCTGGCTGGGCGGTCGCTGCGGGTGCACTCGCGTTTGGCCTGCACGCAGCCACATTGCCCCCGATCGGGGCTGCATTCGGGTTGCTCTTCCTGGTGCAATATCTGTGGGACCGACAGGCCCCGCGCGATGGTGCTCCCGCCTGGTATCCACGCCTGCGTTTGATTTTGACGATCGGCGTTTTGTTTGCGTGCCTGATGGTTGCAGCAAGCCAAGCCCTGACCCGGGCGTGACCCGTCTATCCCACCTGTCGATCCGGCGCGATGGGATGCAATTGCCGCACGCCCAAAGCCAACGCCACCGCGCCTTGAGGAAACACCGGCGTAAACGCGGGATCCGACAGATTGAGCCCGCCCGTGTAGGCGCCAAAGGCGGGCATCACGAGGCGCTGCGCATCCGTTGCAAAACAACGCACCCGGATGCTGCGCGCTTCCCCCGCCACGCGCGCCGCCGGATGCAAATGGCCCGCGATTTCGCCAATCCTTGCGCCCGCGTCCGGTTCATGACGCAAAGTCAGTGCACCAAAACGCACCGTTTTGGCGCGCACCCCATCAAGCCCATCAGGTGTCTGCGGATCGTGATTGCCGCCGATCCAAATCCACTGATACGCGCCAATCAACGCCTCCAACGCTGCGCGATCTTCCTGATCCATTCGGTCCATCGCGCCAGCATCGTGGAAACTGTCGCCCAGCGACACCACCGTCGACGGTGAAAGCCGCGCACACACAAATGCCAGCCGCCTCAGCGTTTCGCGCGTATCGTAAGGCGGCAATAACTGACCGCGACGAGCAAACGAACTGCCCTTTTCCAAATGCAAATCGGACACGATCAACACACCGTGCGCTTCGAGAAACAGGCCGCCCTCGCGCAGCGCACGCACCGCCTCCCCCGCCAGCGTAAAGCGTAAATCGGCGCCGCACCGCGCAAAGGCCGGTAGCGCGGCCGCCGCAACGTCAGTGCGCGCCCGACCGCGCTTGCGAACCCCCGACAACATCACCATCCCTGCCTGGTATCGCGCTTCGCTGCGGCGCGCCACCGCAATGCGCATTTATCCCAAAGCTTCCGCGATCAGATCCCCGCCCGCCGCCTCCAGGATCGCCTCATCCGCCGCACCACGGATAGGCTCGCGCCCGATTTCCAACATCACCGGCACCGCGAACGGTGAAATGCGCGGTAAAGCGCGATGCACAAGACTGCCCCGGATTCGCGTCAATAGCGCATTAAGCCGCTTGATATCGAGAAAGCCTTCGCCGGCGTCAGCCAGCGCTGCGCGCAGCAACACATGATCGGGCTGATGCGAGCGCAGCACGTCAAAGATCAGATCGGCTGAAAACGTCACTTGCCGGCCGGTCTTTTCAGCGCCGACCTGACGACGGGCAATCATGCCGGCAATGATCGCACAATTTCGAAATGTCCGCTTCATCAAAGCGCTTTCTGCAAGCCATGCATCCAGATCATCGCCCAGCATATCCGCGTCAAACAGCGCGTCCATCGCGATCGTATGCATCGGCTTCATCGCCCAGATGCTGAGCGCATATTCGCTGGCGACAAAACCCAGCGGCTGCAAATCCGCGCGCTCCAACCGACGTGTCAACAGCATTCCCAGCGTCTGATGCGCGAGGCGACCTTCGAACGGGTAACAGACCAAATAATGCTTGTTGGCGC
>JBIKVO010000128.1:0-7628 GCA_044356795.1 Caulobacterales bacterium | reverse complement strand
AACAGACAGGCTGCGGCCGGTCTCCAGCGCATAAACGATCGGGTAAAGCGTGCCGATCAAGATCGTGCCGGCCGCAATCGATAAGCCAGCATTGTTAAACACCAGCGCCGATTCCCGACTCACCGCGGCAAAACCTGTGGAACGCCCCAACCGATGCGCCCGCCACGCATACAAGGCAAGGCCGCCGCCGATAAACACCGTCAGCAGCGCCAGCAACGCCCAACCACGCGATTGATCAACCGCGAAAGCATGCACGCTAGTCAACACGCCCGAGCGGACCAAAAATGTGCCAAGCAGCGCCAAACCGAAGCCGAAAATCGCCAGCAGGATGGTCCAACCGGCCAGACTACCGCGCCGCTCAGTGACGATTGCGGAATGGATTAGGGCCGCGCCAGCCAGCCACGGCATGAAACTGGCGTTCTCCACCGGATCCCAAAACCACCAGCCGCCCCAGCCCAGCTCATAATAAGCCCAATAGCTGCCCAGCCCGATGCCCAGCGTAAGGCCCGTCCAGGCCACCAACGTCCACGGCCGCAGCGCCCGCGCCCAATGAGCATCCGTCCGCCCTTCCATCAGCGCTGCGATTGCCAAAGAAAACGGCACACTAAGGCCAACATAGCCGACATACAGAAGCGGGGGATGCACGGCCAAGGCCGGATCCTGCAGCAGCGGGTTGAGATCTTCGCCCTGCAGCGCGCCAGGGATCAGCCGCTCAAACGGCGACGACAGCAACAGCGTGTAAATCGCGATCGAGGCGGTTACGACGCCCTGTACGCCGACTGCACGGCTCCACAACCCAAAGCCCAAACCACCGCGCAACTGCGCCAGCGCAAACGCGAACGCGGCCGACATCAGGCACCACAACAGCATCGAACCCTGATGGTTCCCCCACACGCCGGAGATCTTATAGATCAACGGCTTTTCAACATGGGAATGCTGCATCACCAGTTTGACGCTGAAATCCGAAACCAGGAATAGATAGGTCAAAGCGGCAAATGACAGCGCCAACGCAATCAGCGCCGATGTCGCCATGCCTTTCGCCGCCGCCGCAAGCCGCGCATCATCGCGCCCGCCCGCCCACAGCCCCAAACCACCCTGCGCCAAGCTGGCCAATGCGGAATATGCCAGCAAAACCGCGCCGAGTTCGGCGATCATGGGTAAGATCCTTCTTTGCCAGCGCCGCCCGCGGTTGTGCCCGCCGCCTCGCCGGAAGCGGGTGGGTGGGCGCCATTTTCATTCCAGCGGCCACTGCGCTTTAGCGCATCCGCCACCTCCTTAGGCATGTAATTTTCATCGTGCTTGGCGAAGATGGTCGAAGCGGTGAACACCTCGCCGGGCTGGAACACGCCCTCCACCAGCACGCCTTGGCCATCGCCAAACAGGTCTGGCGGGTTGCCTTTGTATCGCGTCGGTATCGAGGCCGTTTCGTCCCTGATTTTGAAGGTTAACCAGCCATCGGGTTGGCGCTGAATCGAGCCCGGTTCGATCAAGCCGCCAACGCGCACGCGTTCGCCGGCCTTGGCCTTCACCGCCAGTTCAAACGGGCCATAAAAGGCATTCAGCTGGGTGTTCAGGCCGGTCAAGACCAAGGCCGTCGCGCCCACAATCAGCGCGGCAAACACACTGACCAGGATCAATCTTTGTCGGGTGCGACGCACGTTTCCTCACTGCGAATGCATGTTTCGTTCATTTTGGCGGTCGAGATCATCTCAGATCATCGCCAGGCAATCCCCTGCGACATCATCGCCCAGGGGGCGTGGCGGGGGCCGGCGCCTGAATCGCGGCGATCCGCTGCTGCAGCGCCGCCATGGCCGCATTGATCCGCGGCCGGCGCGGGTCATCCGGGGGCAATAGCGCCATCGCCTCGGCATAGAGCGAGCCTATAACCATCGGCGGCGGGCCATTGGGCCGCAAGGACAGCATGTCCGCCACGGCGATCATGATTCGTGGATCGCGCGGGGCCAGCCGCAGCGCACGCTGCAAGTCCTGGATCGCGGCGGCGCTTTGGCGCTCAGCTTCCTTCTCGGCGAAATCGGCCTCATCGGCCTCGCCGGAGACGCGCAGATCGCGGCCAATCCCGCGCAATTGATCAGCCAGCATCACGCGATATTGACCAGAGAAATAGGGATGTTCCGGATTTTGCGGCTCACGTCGGCCTCGCTCGGCGATCACTTCCAGAGCCAGTTCTGGCGAAGCGGCCAGCACCTCATCCAGCGGGCGGCTGCGCAGCAGCGCCTCGCGGGCGGCATGGGCTTCGGCATAGGGGGTGTCGGCCGCTGTCGGCTGGCCAACCACCGCATAGGCCCCAACCCCCGCTGCGGTGAACAGCCCAACCGCCGCCAACGCCGCCCGGCGATGGGCGGGTCTACCCTCGGCGCTGCGCAGATAGGCGCGAAACGGAATCAGAGCCAAGGCGAGGCCAATCAGCAGAGCGGCGGCGACAACCGCCATGGCATGAGTCAATGCGGGGTCCACAGCAATCCGGTCCAGTCACAAACAGATCCCGCCATGTAACCCGACCAACCGCGCTTCACAACGCACACCGCCGCGCATGTGCGCGCAGACCGCCGGGGGCCTGGAGCACACACGCCTTGAGTGCATGGCCTAAACCGCCGCCGGCAGCGTGAGCCGCGCCAGAAGCCCGCCAAGACGGCTGTCTTCGAGGCTAAGGTCGCCGCCATACATATCGGCCAGATCCGCCGCGATCGACAGACCCAAGCCCTGCCCCGGCGTGCTTTCATCAAGCCGCGCCCCACGGGCCAGCACTAGTGCGCGCTTTTCCAGCGGCAGGCCCGGGCCGTCATCCTCAACGACAATCTCCAAGCGATCCTCGCCCAGCACAGCACCGCTTACCCGCACTTGGCCGCTGCCATATTTGCAGGCGTTTTCCATGAGATTGCCGACCATCTCTTCGAAATCCTGGCGCTCGCCGCGAAACCGCACGTCGCCTTTGATGGCGTGTTCGATATCGAGGTCTTTCGCGCCGCCATAAAGCCGCTCCAGCGTGCGCGCAATATCGTCGACTGCAGCAGCGACATCCGTTTGCACGCCAATGGTTTCGGCGCGGGCAGCGGCCTGGGCGCGCTGCAGATAGTGATCAATGTTGGCGCCCATCGAGTCCGCGTGTCGGCGCACCAGTTCGGCAAACGGCGTGCGCTCTATCCGCGCCTCGTTGAGGATCACCGACAGCGGCGTTTTCAACGCATGCGCGAGATTACCCACATGAGTGCGCGCGCGCTCTACCACTTCGGCATTGTGATCGATCAGACCGTTCAGTTCGGCGGTCAGCGGCGCCACTTCGGTGGGATAGTCGCCAGTAAGTCGCCGCGCCCGACCGCTGCGGACATCTGCGATGTCGGCGCGCAACTGATTCAGGGGGCGCAGGCCAAACACCACCTGCAGCACCGCCGCCAAGATCAGGCCGGCACCCAACGTCGCCAAACCGCCAAAGAGCGCCGCTTGGAAGGTGCGCACATCGCTTTCTGCCGCCCGGCGATCAAACGCCGCCATGATCAACACCCGATCACGGCCCTCATTCAACGCAATCACCTGCCCGCCAATCCGGACCAGCTGGCCATAGGGGCCATCAGCGTCGATCATCACCGCCGATCCCGGCCGAAGCGCCAAGGCTTGCGCACCACCGGGCCAGGACATCCTCTCATCCCATAGTGACTCCGATCGCGCGCGCGGACTGTCCGGCTGATCGAGCAAAGTAATTTGCCAGTAGCGCCCCGAAAGCGCGCTGAAAAACCGCGCATCATTGGGCGGCGCATTGAGGATCGGCGCGCCATTGCGGCCGAGTTGGACGCCCGCGGTCAAGGCGTCCAGCACCACCGCGATTTCCCGATCCAGCGCGCGCAACGTGCTTTGCCGGTACAGCTCAGACAAGGCAAAGCCAGACGCTACCAGCGCCAGCGTCACCCAGGCGGCGGCGCCGACGGCCAAGCGCGCGGCCAAAGAGCGGAAAAACCGAGACCACGGCCCCCCGCGCCCTTGCTTTGGCGACGAAGGCCCGCCAGCGTCTATACCCATCGACGTTTCGCTCACCCGCCCGTCGCTTCAGCCGGATCCACCAACCGATAGCCGAGGCCCCGTTCAGTCTGGATGCGGTCTGGCCCGATTTTGCGCCGCAGCCGGCCGATGAACACCTCGATGGTGTTGGAATCGCGGTCGAAGTCTTGATCATAGATGTGTTCGACTAGCTCCGTACGCGGCACAACACGGCCGCGATGGTGCATCAGATACGCAAGCACCTTGTATTCATGGGACGTCAGCCGGATCGGCTCGCCGCCCACCGAAGCCCGCGCCGCGCGCGTATCCACCCGCAAGTCGCCGCACTCGATCGCCGCGGTGGCATGGCCCACCGCCCGGCGCAGCAGGGCACGCATGCGGGCGAGCAATTCCTCGATGTGGAACGGCTTGGTCAGATAATCGTCGGCGCCAGCGTCAAAGCCCTCAACCTTCTCGCTCCACCGGCCGCGGGCGGTGAGGATCAGCACTGGCATCATCCGGCCTTCCTCTCGCCACGCCTTTAACACCGTCACGCCGTCCATTTTCGGCAGGCCCAGGTCAAGCACGATGGCGTCATAGGGCTCGGTTTCGCCCAGGAACAGGCCCTCTTCGCCATCGGGGGCCGCGTCCACCGCATAGCCCGCATCGGTGAGCGCGCGGCTCAACTGGCTGCGCAGGTCGGCATCGTCTTCAACAACAAGGATCCGCATGGCCCATCCCTATCCCGAAACGCCCATCACTGCGCCGGACTCCGCATTCACCCGCACCGTGATCCGACGCCCATCGCCGGCCAACCAATTGACTTCATAGGTGGCCGGGCGGCCGTCGAACAAACGGTGGCTGAGATAGCGGCCGCCAAAGCGGCCTTCGAGGTCGGCGACGATCTCGCGGAAGGGCCGCAGGGCGCCCCGCTCAACCCGGTCATGCGCCTGATCAGAATTCAAGCGCCCGCCAAGGTCCGGCCGGGTCCAGGCCTGCGCTTGGGCAGCGGCGATCGGCGCCATCCAAGCGCCAAGGGCTAAGACGCCGGCGGCGAAGAGAGATCGGTACTGGTTCATGACCATCCGTGTAAGGCGGCCGCCCTGAATATGTGCTGAACGCCAAGCACCTGCCGTCAGCCGCCTGAAAGCCAAGCGCCGCGCCTTCAAGAAGCGCGTTCAGCCTTGCGGCCGTTGGGGAGTGTAGTCGCGCTTGCCCCATTTGCGGACGAATTTCTTCAGTTCATCGTCGGCATGGTCCGGCAGCATCACCAGCAGGCGGACAAACTGGTCGCCATGGCCGCCAATGCCCTTGCCTTTCAGGCGCAGCTTAGTGCCGGTATTGGCCCCTTCCGGAATGGCCACTGTCACCGGTCCGCTGGGCGTCGGCACCTGAACTCGGGCGCCCTCTATCGCTTCGGTGATCGAAATCTGGAAGTCGAGATGGATGTCGTCGCCCTCGCGGCGAAACAGGGGATGGGATCGCACTTTCAGCTCCACCAGCGCATCACCTGGAGGCCCGCCCTGGACGCCCGCCCCGCCTTGCGACTTGAGCCGCAGCACCTGGCCATCCTGCACCCCGGCCGGAATCGCAACATCCAGCGTCCGCCCATCGCTGAGCTGCACCCGGCGCTTGGCCCCGTTGACGGCGTCGATAAAGTCTACCTCCATCGGCAGGCGAATATCGCGCCCACGCATGCGGTTGAAGCCGCCGCGCCCGGCAGAGCCTGAGCCAAACAGGTCGGAGAATATATCGCCGAGATCAAAAGCGCTTTCTGCACTGCCGGCGGCGGCCCCGCCATTGCCGGCGCGGGTGCTGCGGCTGCCGAAATTAAAGTTTGGCTTTTCGTTACCGTCGGCGTCAATCTCGCCGCGATCGAAGCGCGCCTTCAATTTGGGGTCTGTCAGCAGGTTGAACGCAGCGGTTGTGCGCTTAAAGCGATCCGCCGCCGCGGCGTCGTTTGGGCGCACGTCAGGGTGCAGCTCCTTGGCGAGCTTGCGATAGGCGCGTCGAATGTCGTCCTGGCTCGACGACCGCGACACCCCCAAAGCGGCATACGGATCCCAACTCACGGCCGGACGGGCGCTCCTTCTGAGGCCCCTCAAAGTAAGGGGCGTCGGGCGAAGCGCAACGCGCTTCTCACGTCATTATAGCCAAAGGACCGATTCTCTCACCTGTCCAAAACCGTAACACTGTGACGCCTGGGCAATCTGCACGACGAGGCTGGCCGGCTGAGCACGAAAATAAGCCAGGATGTCCGCCGCCGGATAGACGGCGCTGGGCGCTGTCGTCTCCAGCATCGGCGTAAACCGATTGTCTCACGGAGGTCTATTCTTAACATTGCTTTTCGCATTGTCGAAAGGCCGTAGGCTGATGGCTGGGCGCCACGCACGCCATCCGCATCGCCGCCTTTGCGGGGCAGCGTCTGGCGGTCGTTGATGGACGCCATTGTTGATGGGAAGGGCAAAGCGGGGGCTCTCAGGCGGCGGTTGGTCGCCCGTGCGCATGGACCCACTGCCTGGCCCAGGGATGAGCTGTCGCCATCGCGAACGTGATGCGTCGCACCGAGACAATAATGCGCGCTCCAAGCTTCAGGAGCTTAAGCCGTATCGTGCCGCAGCAGGCGGCGGCGAACTGTGCATCGGCAAGCCCGATCCGGCGCAGAGCGCAGATCAGAACATGGGCCATCGAGGCGAACCACAGGCCCAGCTGGTTGGCCGCCATGGTCGCCGCCGATGTCCGGTCGGAGACCAGATCTGCTTGGCATTCCTTGATCCGGTTCTCCATGTCCCCACGCGCACGGGAGATGTCTTCATGAAGAGGGCGTGCGCTGCGGTCCCTGCGTTACAGGGAGGCGACCACACAGCGTGGATTGGCCTCTCCCTGGGTCCACTCCGCCTTGGCGATCACCCGGCGTTCGCGCGACCAAATCTTCAGTATACTCCAGGTGAAGCCCTTGAAGATCCGCTCCGCCCGGCCGCTGGAAAGGCTCTTCTTTTCCGCCTGTTGCCGCTCTTTGCCGATCGTGTCGACCAGGCGCGCATTGCGGGCAAGCCCGAACCCATAATCGACGCGGTTGTTTTCACACCATGCCATCAGATCGTTCCGGCAGAAGCCGGAATCGGCGCGCAGCGGCATGCGTGTCCGCAGCCAGCGCCGGCGGATCTGCCTCGTGATCCAGATAACCTCCCCCAGCGCTCCCGCCGCCGCATCGATAATGGCCGGCCTGAGCTTTGCCGCCAGCAGATGGCGGCCGCCGAGGATGTAGAGCGGCAGATAGCAGACGCCGTCATAATAGCCGTGGAAGAACCGGCCTTCCTGATGGCCGTGCAGGCGATCATCGGCGGCGTCGAGATCCAGAATGATCTCGCCCGGAGCCCGCGGCTCGGCCTCCATGAACAGATCCACATGAACAGATCCACGACCAGGGCTTCAATCGCTCCCGGATCGTGGCCGATCCGGCGATACCGGGTCGGCGCCGTCCGGCTCAGCTCAAGGCGGTTCAGCGTGCGCTTGCCCGCCACGGATGCGCAGTCCGACCGATTGGCGCAGAGCTTACCGGCCAGCACCGCCATCACTGGATCATGACGCAGGTGATCGTGGTCGTTGAGGGCCTCATAGCCAAGCGCACAGCCAAA
>JBIKVO010000127.1:0-7630 GCA_044356795.1 Caulobacterales bacterium | reverse complement strand
GCCTGCGGCGCCGCAAGAGTGCGCCCGGCGACAACCAGTTGCGTGGCATGCGGTGCGGCGCCGGAGGTCAGACGGCTCCAGGCGACGTCCATCGCATCCCGGGCCGCCGGACCAAGCGGGGTATAATAAACCGGGGCCGCCATCAGCCGCTCCAATCGATAATCCCGCGCCGCAGATAGTTCAATAACATCCATTTCCTGCTGCAGGAGATCAATAAACGGTAAAAACAATTGGCGGTTCAGCCCGTTTTTATAAAGATCTTGCGGCGCGCGATTGGATGTCGCGACGACAATCACTTTTCGCGCGATCAACTGTTCAAACAGGCGGCCAAGAATCATTGCATCGGCAATGTCGGACACGGCAAACTCGTCAAAGCACAAAAGCCGCGCACGCGCTGCGATTTGCTTTGCGGCTTCCACAATCAGTTGATCCTGATTGGTCGCGCCTTTATCGCGCAGCGCCTTCATCGCCATGTGCTGATCACGCATAAAAGCATTAAAATGCACACGCTGTTTTGGCGCGATTTCGGCCACACCGTAAAACAAATCCATCAGCATGGATTTGCCGCGCCCGACAGCGCCCCAAATATACAGCCCCCGCGGCGGCTTTCCTGCAAACAGAGCATCGGGCCGCCAGGATTTCAGCGCTGCGGCCAAAATGTCCAACCGCTCTGCCGCGGCGGCCTGGGCGGCGTCCGGCTCAAGGCGCCCATCGGCCACCCGCGCGCGCCACTGATCAACAACACCGCCCATATTTGCCCCTACCCATTCGCTTTGCCGTTGTCAGCGAGGCGGCGCTGCAAGCCGCAAAGCCGAGACTTCCGGCGCCGCGAGGCGTTGGATCCGGCCCGCATCGAGCGCCGCCGGGCCGGACACGATGCGCCAAGCATCGCCTACGGCCCACATCACGACCGGGCCGTCAACCGTCACCCCCAGCGTTGCGAGGCGATCGGCGCTGGCGCGCGCCCATTCGGCAAAGCCCTCCACTTCCGCGGGGTCGGTCATGGCGGCGTCTCCCACCATGGCGCCCGTGTCTGCGAACCGGCGATAGGCAGCCCAGTCTCGCCTCTTGGCCAAGGCTGCGACAAAGGCCGTTTCGTCGCCCCCGGCATTGCGTTGTGGGGCCACAAGCACGCGCACAAGCCCCTCCCCGGCGGCCAGCACAGCGACAGTTTCGCGGTGAAAGCGCGCGCAATCAGCGCACACCGCCGGCGCGATCGCCCACAATTGCGCCGGCGCCACGCCCGCCGCAGACACGAAGGGCGCCGCTTCGAGCGCCTCAGCAATCGCTTCACCCTTGTCGGTGATGTCGGTCGGCGGCGGCGTGGTGCGCAGGCTGTGCAGGTCAGCCCAGCCGAACGCCACAAGGCCAAAGGCTGCCAATGTGCACGTCAGCGTCGCACCCAGAATGGTCGGCCGCTGTACCACGACCCTCCTTAGCCTGCGCGCTGCTGGCGGCGTGGGTTCAGGCGCTGAATTGGGCTCGACCAAGAGGGGCTCCACGCCGGCATCCGTTACGGCTTCTGTTTGCAGGACCAGGGTTAACCGTGTCTGCGGTCCGCTGGCAACAGCGCACGCCAGACGCGGCCCCGCTTCGCGCGCATCCGGCTTGGACGAAACGCCCGACCCATGCTTTTGTATCGCCCTGTTCGCGCCAATCACACAGCATAAGGAAACGGCGATGGCCGAGGCCTTCCCCGCAGCCCCCACCCCCGCGCCGAGCGCCAATGCGTCCCCCAAGGCGCCGTTTCGGCCCTATGAAAACGGCAAGCACATTGTCGATGTGCTGATCGAGGAGCGCTGCCCGGCGCTGGCCCGCAGCGCCGCTTGGCCTCTGGTGCGCCCGGGGCTGTATCAGGCCCTCAATTACGCCACAGCACGCAAAATGGCTGACGCCATCGCACCTTTGTCTGGGCGAGCGGCAATCGCCTACGCCTCAAATTTATTGAGCCTGCGACTCTCGGTGCGCGCGCAAGACCGCCTGCCCGAACGTGGGCGCGTGGTCATTGTCGCCAATCATCCGACCGGGATTGCTGACGGCGTTGCGGTTTATGACGCCGTTAAGGCGAGGCGCCCAGATGTTGTATTTTTCGCCAATGCTGACGCCCACCGTGTTTGCCCTGGATTTCACGATAATCTTATTCCAATCGAATGGATGCAATCCAAGCGCACGATTGACAAAACAAAACGCACCTTGCGGGCAGCAAAAAAAGCATTTCAGGAAGAGCGTGCGATTATGATTTTCCCCGCCGGTCGATTGGCGCGCGTGGAAAATGGCGACGTCAAGGATCCACCGTGGGAGCCGTCGGCCGTCAGCCTTGCGAAAAAATATGATGCCCCCATCGCGCCAATCTGGATTGATGGGCCCTATCCGTTTCTGTTCCATACGTTTGACAAAATCAGTCAGGAGCTCCGCGACATCACCTTGTTCCATGAGTTGTTGAACAAGGCAGGAAAGCTTTATTCGTTGAAGTTTGGCCCGTTGATAAAGCCCAGCGAACTCGACGGCGATGACAAAGATGTCACTCTGCGCTTGAAGCATTATGTTGAGCGCCGGTTGCCGCGCGAACCCGACGCGCCATTCGCGTCATTGTCGCGGCCTCAACATTTCACTTCTGGATCAATTCCGTGACTACCGTATCTTTCGTCGCAACCGTTTACAATAAAGCCGCCTTTCTCGGCGACCTGATCGCTTGCCTGAAAGCGCAAGACGGCGAATTTGAACGAGAATATGTTTTTGTCGACGACGGCTCGAAAGACGACAGCGTCGCGGTTCTGCGCCGCCTCACGGCCGACCTCCCCAATACCCGCATTATAGAACGCGCCAATGGCGGCCAGGCCAAGGCAACAAATGTCGGCCTGTTTGCGGCGCGCCACGACTTTATCAAATTGATCGATGCTGATGATCTTTTGCACACCGCCTGCACTCAACGCCTGCTCAAGGCGTTGCAGACGACGCCTTCCGCCCCACTTGCCTATGTCGAGAAAAGGGCTTTTGTCGACGGCAAGGAAACGCCGGACACCGCTGCCGCGGTGAACACCAGCGCTGCTGAATTTATCAATGATCCGCTGCGCGCCCTGTTCAAGACGTCTATCGCCAATCCAACGCAGCTGATGGTGCGGCGGACGGCGATTGAAAGAACAGGCGGGGCGGAGGAACGCGTAGCGCACTCAATGGAATATGGCCTGATGCTGAAATTGGCCCGGCTTGGGCCGTTTGTGCGCGTGCCGGACGTGCTGAGCTTTATTCGCATCGGCATTAGCGGCAATCTTTCAGAAAACCAGCGCTTGACGCTTCAGGAATCGATGCGCCATGTGCTGACATTTCTGCGCGATCATCCCGATGTACCGGGCAACTTGCAAAGACAGGCCGCCATCCGAATCGCCAAGCGCAATTGGTTGTGGCAAGCCCGCAAGCGCGGCGCCGGCCCCCTTTCAGCAGACAGTCTGCGGCGCTTGGAAGCCTATGCCCCGTTCAGCGATCCTGTTGCTATTATTGAAGCCTGCGCCAAGGCGATGGACGACACCCCGTGACCCTGATCGACATATCCCAGACATTGCGGCCGGGCATTCCTGTATGGCCCGGTGATACGCCGTACACGGATGAGGCAACATGGATGATGGGTGCAAACTGCCCGGTGAATGTTTCAAAAATCAGCATGAGCACCCATACCGGGGCCCACGCCGATGCGCCACTGCATTACCGCGCCGATGGGGTGGACAGCGCAGCGTGCAACCTTGATCCTTATCTCGGCCCGTGTCGCGTGATTGATGCACGCGGCGCAGGCCCCATCTTGACGCAGACATTTATGGGCGCTGCACTGGGATCCTTGCCCCCGCGCCTCCTGTTCCGCACCTATGAAACATTTCCGCACGATGTCTGGCGCAGCGATTGGACTGCGATCGACCCCGGCCTCATTACGCACCTAGCGACACGCGGCGTGCGCCTGATCGGCATCGATGGACCATCCCTGGATCCGCAGAACAGCAAGACCATGGACGCGCATCAAGCTGTGGCCGCCGCCGATATGGCGATCTTGGAGGGGCTGGTGCTCGATCACGCACCGCCGGGAGATTACGAGCTGATCGCGCTGCCGCTGAAGCTCTCAGGTCTTGACGCGAGCCCCGTGCGCGCTGTCCTGCGTCCACTAAGGACCGTGACCGAATGAGTGACACCCTATTTGCACGATGCCGAGCGCGCTTTGCGCTCGGCGATGAACGCATTTACCTGCTGGGTCATTCCCTCGGCCCCGCCTCACACGCCTCCATCGCCGCCGTCGAACGCTGCGCGCGCGAGGCTTGGGCGCGTGATCTCGCTGCGAGTTGGAACAATGGCTGGATGCAGGCAAGCGCCCGCGTAGGGGCAAAGATCGCATCGCGTATCGGTGCGGACCCGCACGAGGTGCATGTTACCGATTGTGTGACGGTGAATCTTTACAAACTCGCTGGGGCGGCGCGGATGGCCAGCGCCCGCGCAGGCTTTGTCATTGAAGATGGCGGCTTCCCGTCCGACAGTTACGCCCTGGAGGGCGTGCTGTCCGCTATCGGCGGCTATGCCCTGATGACGCCGCGCGATTCCCTGGCCGACGCCATTACAGACGACACCGCCGCCGTTATCGCGACGGAAGTCGACTTCCGCACCGGCGCACGTCTCGATCTCAAGCGTCTCGCGGCCGCGGCGACGGCGCGCAGCGCTTATAGCCTCATAGATCTGTCGCATTCGGCGGGAATCCTTGATGTCGATCTCGACGCCGCTGGCGTCGATCTCGCCGTGGGATGTGGCTACAAGTATTTCAACGGCGGCCCCGGCGCCCCTGCCTTCGTCTATGTCGCGGCGCGCCACCACGGACGGCTTCAGACACCGTTGCCGGGATGGATGGGCCACGCCGAACCTTTTGCCTTCGATCCCATCTTTTCTCCAGCCGCCGACGCCCGCGCCTTCGCCACCGGAACGCCGCCGATCTTGAGTCTCGCCGCGCTGGAAGGCGCACTGGACGCAATCGCCGATGCCAATCCGCACGATCTTGCGGCTCAGGCGCTGGAGCTGGGCGACATCTTCGACGCAGCCGTCGGTGACGCCAGCACGCTTGGTCTCGAGCGCGTGACGCCGGCCGTGCGCGGGGCCCACCTAGCCTATCGCTTCGCTCATGGGTTTGCCTTGAAAGAGGCCTTGATCGCGCGCGGCGTCATCGGCGATTTTCGGACCCCAGATCTGCTCCGCTTTGGATTTTCGCCGCTTTACATCAGCGCAGACGAGGCGCGCCGGGCCGGTGAAATCGTGCGCGCAGTATTAGCCTCGCAGAGTTGGCGCGACTTTCTCACCCAAACCACGCCGCAAGTGACGTAAACCCCCGCACGCCAGGGGCGTTCACCTTAAACCGGCGATCTCGGTCACCGGAGCTCGCTCGCCAAGCCTGATCTGCCCGGCGGACCCACCCGCGCCTGACGTATGAAACCGCTTTCGGTCGTTTTCATTCCGAGTCATGATCCAACTTGAGAACGGCAATATGCCGTGGCGGCATCGGCCACGGCCATGCGGGAGGACCTCATGTCCTGGATCTTGGCCGTCGTCGGCTTCGCCGGCGTCATGGCGGTGCTATCGACCCTTGTGACCGTGGCCGTAGAGGCGATCCACAAAGGCTTCGCCATGCGCCGATCAGGTCTGCAGGAAATGATGCGGGCCATGCACGACAACGTCATTGCGGATTGGTCGCCAGGCAAGCCCGTAGGCGTGGGCGATGGCCGCAGCAAAGAGGCGACCGCCTTCGCCCGGGCGATGACGCGCAACCCGGCATTTGGCGGCGGTGGACGCTGGTGGTGGCCGCGGAATTGGCCGGTGCTCCGCAATATCCTGTTCCAGCCAAGCCTGGAGCGGCTGTCAGCGCTGCAATTCTTCGAGCAGCTTGGCCAAACCGAAGCGGGACGCGCCGTGATTGACCGGCCCGTGCATGAGGTGCGGCAATTTGTACAGCGCACCGCCCAGGAGTTCGAGCGCTACGGCGAGATGCAGAGCGACTATTTCGGACGCCGCGCCAAAGCGATTTCGGCGTTGGCGGCGTTTGCATTGGTAGCCATCGGCAACATCAACGCCGTGCCAGTGTTTCAATGGCTCGCCGCCCAACAAGATCCCGTCGCGACAGCGGCCCGGCTCCAGGCGCTGCAGAGCACTTTCACTGAAGCACCAGCGCCCAACGCCGGCATGACGACGCTTTATAGCGCGAACCTGCAATCCCTGTCTTTGGAAGGACTGCCGATCGGATCGGCGTATTTCCCTTACTGTGACGGATCGCAAGAGACGCCAGGTTGCGAGAACGCCCGCCGCGATGTCGTGACGGTGGCCGGGCTGGTTGACGTCAATCTCTCAGTCGCCCAGCGCGTATTGTCTGTCGACGGCGTGGCTTGGATCTTGTCTATCATCGCCACCGCTGGCCTGTTGGGTTTAGGCGCGCCGTTCTGGTTTCAACTGTTCCGGTCGCTGGGATCGGCCGCGGGCGGCGCACGGGGGCTAGCGGCGCCAATACCCGCGCCCATTCCTGCCGCGACTGCAGTAGCCCGGCCTGCCCAGCCCAATCTTGACGATCTGACCCATGCGCTCCTGCGCACCGCCGGCGCCGCGCCGCCGCCAGGGGCGACAACGGGGACCGGAACGGGGGCGGGCCACCAAAACGCGACAGTGTCTAGCGGCGAGACCGGGATGCGGCGTCTGCGGTCTTAAGCAGCACATCCACACGGCTGAAGGACGCTCACGCGCAAACCGTACCGGGCAAGGAAGGCCACGTTCATGCTGATCACGCCCTCGCTGTTCATCGCCGCCGTCAATGGCCTCATTCGACTCGGCGGCAAAGCCATTCAGGCGATGGAGGATGGCGCGCTTCATGCCGACATCACTGTTCCCTCAGCGATTGTCGATCGGATGCGGCAGGGCACATTGAACACGCTGGTGCTCGAGGAGATTCTGTTTCGCGAAGAGCTATGGAAGCCACCCGGCGCCCCCTTCAACGGCTTATTCGCACCCGATGCGAACACAATCTTCCACGAGAACCACGACACCAGCGCAGACGCGCGCGACGCTCTGTTGCTTACCGCCAGCGACTATGTCGCGCAGACGGTCTGGGGACTAGGGCCGCCTGCGGGCGGCGGCCGCTTCAAGATCAGCGACGCGCCGACGTCAAGCCCGATGGTCATGCTGACCCACAAAGCCTGGGCCAGCAAAGGCGGCGTAACTATTTGGGGTGAGATCGGGCGCGAACTCGCCGTGTTCGCCACTGATGTGATCGCCGCACAGCCCGACATCGTTGGCTTGCGTGGCCGCACCGGACAATTTGTCGGCGGCCTCGCCCGCAATCTCAACGCAATCGTTGGACCCGATGCGTATGTCGAACAAACGCGCGCAATGCCCTTTCACGAACGGGCCGTGCGCGTGTTTGCGCGTGCGGCCTTGAACACGCTGGCGACGGAGCCAAAGCTCGCGCTGCGCGACGAGCAATGGGCGCCGGTGATCTCAGGATTTTTGACTCCGCTGAAGGAGGATGTCGCCGCCCGAAAGCTTTCGGAGGGGCCGGCGCTCGATCACCTCAACCGCCTGCTCACCGGCCCCATGGCGCATGGCCTGCTGCACGCGATTTCCCAAC
>JBIKVO010000126.1:0-7703 GCA_044356795.1 Caulobacterales bacterium | reverse complement strand
GGCCAAATGGCCCAAGGGGAGGGTGTTCGGCGGCGGCATCTTTGCAAATATCGACGCTTTCTGTTCTGCTGGATAAGCCAATTCGTCGTCCTGTTCTGCCCGCCTCGGAATGGAATTTCTATAACACGGCAGGCGACAACTTCCCCGCCAGAGGGGGCGCCCGATCAGAAACAAAAACATCACGATGTTGATTTCGGCGCTGTGTCACAGCGCTTTAGGAACGGCAAACAGTTTGGCGCCGTAAGGGCCGATGGCGAAGCCAGCCGCGACATAACCCAAAACGCTGCCAAGGCCCCCCGTCAAAACAGCGTCGCAGCAGCGCCGCCTGCACCCAGCAGCACAACCGTCGCCCCCGTTCAACGCCGGCTTGGCCCGCCATGCTCGCCTGACTGTTTTGTGACGCTTTTATGAGGCGTGGCCGACAAAAAAGAAAGCGGTGCGGCGCCGCGCGTCAGCCGTAGGGAAAGCATGCTGCGCGCGGCAGCTCGATGCCGAAATGGCGGCTGAGGGCCATGATGGCGGCGCCGTGTTGGGGATAGGGATCGGCATTGTTGGGGCCGACGATCATCAAGCGAAAGCGTGGGGTCGGCCGGCCTTGCGGCGGCAACATCGCTGTCGCGAGGCCCGCGCCTTCACCGTCGCGCAGCGTCAAGAACAGCGGCATCGTTTTCAACACATGCG
This sequence comes from Caulobacterales bacterium, assembly GCA_044356795.1. Taxonomy (GTDB): domain Bacteria; phylum Pseudomonadota; class Alphaproteobacteria; order Caulobacterales; family Aquidulcibacteraceae; genus JBIKVO01. The sequence continues at coordinate 7,022 of JBIKVO010000126.1, read as the reverse complement.
CCTTCAGGCCGATATCGCGGCCAATGCCATGGGGATCGGCTGAGGTGAATGAGGCGGCGGCGGCGGCGTGCGCGCGGATAAAGTGCCGATCGACGGCATGCTGCATCAAGGCGGCCTCGGCCTCCGCCTCCGCCAGCGTTTCAATCGCAAACCAGACCGCCCCGCCTGGGGCGTCGCAAACAAATCGCATGGGTCCAAACCTCGCACAGCGCCGCGCCGTTCCTCGGGGCGCGCGGCGTTTTTCAGGGTGACGCTTGAATGTGTGTGCGCCTATAGATGGGATGCGGGTTGGGGATCGACCAGAGAATTCGGGAGACGGGAATGCGGAACGTGTGGATGGCCATGACGGCGGGTGCGATTGTGGCTTTTGTCGCTGCCTGTGGCCCAGCCGGCGGGCCGACGCCGCCAAAGACTGGCGCAGACGCATCGACGCCGGCGCCCGGCCTTGCGGGGCGGGCGTTTTCGTCGGACATTGTTTTGTCCAATCCAGATCCGCGCCCTGGCCAGCCGAAAACCACCAACGCCAAAGTGTTTGTTTCCGGACAGAACATGCGCTGGGAAATGAATGATGACGACGGCAACCCCGTGGTTATGATTGTCGGGCCCGAGGCCGTCTTCATGATCGGGACAGAGGGCGGAAAACCGCAAGCGGTGAAGTTGCCCGGCTCCGGCGCTTTTGACGAATTCATTTCGGCGATCCCTGGCATGGACCCTGACTTCATGCGCGGCGAACCGGGCGCGACATCGGTCGGCGCGTGCACCGCGGCGGGGGTGGCGGGCGCGCTGTATCGCGTTGAGGAGCCGGCGGAGGGCAGTCGGCCGGCAACGCGCTCAGACATGTGTGTGGCGCCGCAGGGCTTCCCGCTGGAAGTGCGCGAGAATGGCCAGCTTGTCATGCAGACAACACGCTTCACGACTGGCCCGCAGGATGCCGCTTTGTTCGCGCCGCCAACGGGGATTCCAGTGCAGGATCTGGGCGCGATGATGAAGGATCTCGCTCCCGCCATGACGCAAGAGATGGAAAAAGCCTTGAAGGAATTGCAGTCCAGCAAGTGATGCTGGACGTGTGCTTCAGGATATCCAGCGGGAGGCCGCGATGCCGCGTTTGACAGGCGCACTCGCCGCGGTGTGCGGCGGTGCGCTGGCTGGCTGCGCAACGCTGGGCGCGCCCGATCCGAAAGCCGGCGCGCGCCTGGAGTTTCGCATCGCGGATGACGACGCCGGCGGGTGGCTTTCCGGGGTGATGTTTCGCCGCCCCGATGCGATGCGCCTCGATATCGATACCGATGGCGTCAACCCGGAAGGGCCATTTTCGATCATTGTTGACGGCGCGTCGAGCTTGATGATCGGCACGGACGATGACAACCGCTTTGCGGTGAAAATGCCGATGGAGGCGGGCGACATGCTGCCTGCCCGGGATTTGATCAATCCTGTCGCGGCGGACGCCAGAATGATCGGACCATGCAGCGGCGCCGGGGAAACCGGGCGCCTGTATGAGCAAAAAAATGGCGCCGTCACGTCGCGCTTGTGCATGACCTCAGACACGCTGATGCTTTGGGTCGAGGAGAACGGCAAGCGGGCCTGGGAGACCCGCTCCATTCGGCGCCAGAGACTGGATGATGCCCTGTTCGCCGTACCAGACGGCGTGGAGGTGATCGATCTCACCACCCTGGGTGCGGATGTGAAGCGACCCCCGGTCTACAAGTAACGCGCAAGGATTGGCTCTGCATGATCAGCGCGCGTTCGGCGCGCGCGTCAGAATGTCTTGCAGCCATTCAGGCGCCAAATTCCAGATCGGCGCCCATGCCTGATCAAAGGCCAGGTAAAGCTGCCAGGCCGACAGGCAGATCACCAACACGCCCACCGCCGCCATCAACAAGCGGGCCGGCATCACCCGCACCGCACTTGCGGCCAAGGGGGCAGCGATCACGCCGCCAATGATCAGGCCCGCAACATCGGCCAAATGGCTGGTCCCCAGCGCCATCGCAAAGGCAGCCGCAATCGCTGACGTGACGAGGAATTCCGAAACGCTCACCGAGCCAATGGTGGTGCGCGGCGCCTGGCCGCTGCCGATCAGCGTGCTGGTGACTACCGGGCCCCAGCCGCCGCCGCCGGACGCATCGAGGAAGCCGCCCGCCAGACCGAGCGGGATCACGCCTTTGGCCGGACTGGCGCTGGGTTTGCGGTTAAGGATCGCCGCCGCCAGCATCACCACGCCCATCAAGGCCAGCCAAGCCGCGACAAAGGGGCGAATGAGATCGACGGGCACGGCGGAGACAAATAGCGCGCCGGCAATGCCGCCCACGGCCCCCGCCGGCGCCAGCCGCGCCACAAGGCGCCAATCGACATTGCGCCGCCACGCATGAGCCGCGCCCGAAGCGCCGGTGGTGAAAATTTCTGCGGTGTGGACCATCGCCGACGCCTGCGCCGGCGGGATGCCCATCGTCAGCAAAACGGTGGTCGAAATCACGCCATAGGCCATGCCCAAAGCGCCGTCGATCAGCTGGGCGAAGAATCCGATCGCTACAAACAGAAAAAAACCCGAGGTAATCTCGATCGGCATTACACGGCCTTCAAAATAGCGCCGCGGCGGAGGATGCAGGTCCGTCGCTCGCGGGCGGCAGGGGTGTCACAGGTTTGTTCACATACAGGTTTGGTCCCTCACGGCGACGCTCCCTTGTTTGTGCGCCATCAAGTTTGTTCAGCAGCAAGCGTGTGCAGCGTCAGGGTACTGCGTCAATCATGGCATGGCCATGGCGGGCAGCCAGGACCGCCGCTTTGGGTTGCGGTCCACAACCGGTTTCTCCCAACAGGCGCCGTTGGCGATTGTATCCTGGCGGGTGACCATGTAGGCAAACCTTTCCGTTTTGATGGACGAAGGCATGCTGACGCTTTCCGCCGCCTCCGCCGGCCCCTCGCTGTGGCAACAATTGGTCAATCAGGCCAATGAGGCCTTTTTTCAAACGCCCCATATCTTCATGGCGTTTGCATCGATGGCGCTATCGGCGCTGATTGTATCTGGGTTTTGGATCGTATTGGGGCTTGGCCGCGCCGGCGAGCGCGCCAGCCAGTCGATGCGCGCCAGCGCCTTGCGTCGTGCCAAGGATCACCGTGCTTTGGTGCTGGTGGCCAAATTCGGCGGCATGGGGGCGGCTGGTGCGCGCGATGAAGTGATGCGCGCCATTGAAAGCCATTTCGGCGATTTCGCGTTTGGCGCGCCGGTGCAGGTGGAATCATTCCCCGCCAAGCTGCTGGTGCTGGCGCCCAAAGCGCACCCCGAAAAGCTCCGTCGGGTGGCGGTGGACGCGGCGGAGGTGATGGAATCATGCGCCGGCGAAGTGATTGTTTGGGGCCGGAAAAGCCTGTTTTCCAATAAATTGGAGCTGCGGATCGTGTCGTTCCCCGGCTTTAATCGCCCGCCGGAAATGCACGCGCTGGAGGTGCGGGTGGAGGAGGGCGGCAGGCTGTGTGGGGGCGTGGAGGAGGCGGTGGCCTATGCGGTTGCCCGACGCGCCCGGCCGGTGCTCAATCGCCCGCAGGATTACAAGCCCGAGAAGCTGCAGCCGATTGTTGAGGCGCTGGATCGTCTGATCTCGGCGCCGCCTTCGGGCCTCAGCGAAGAGGGCCAGCTTGAATTGCTGAGCGATTTTGCGTCCGGCTCCCTCAGCCTGGGCGAACGCGGCGGCCAAGTTCTCTGGCTTGAGAAGTCTTTGGATGCGCGTCGCCGCTATCTTGACCGCGTGGATCAAGCCGCCGATCCCGCCGCCTGGGGCGCGGCCCAGCAAGAGATTGGCCGGGCGTTGGCCGCATTGGGTGAGCGCGAAGGCGCGCGCGACAAACTCGAAGAGGCCGTGGCGATCCTGAAGATCGCCAAGGATGCGCTGCAGGCCGGCGACAGCCTGCAAAACTACGACATCGCCAAACGCGCTTTGGAGCGGGCGGAAGCCGCTCTTCAGCAACGTCGCCGCATCGGGTTGAAATGGCCAGTTTAGCCTGCGGGTCGCGCAGTATGCTGGCTGTGAGCGTTTGAGGTTGCGGCTACTTGCCTCTGCGTCATGCTCACGGTTTGCCGGTCAGAATGTTGCCTGGCGTGGCGACAAGAAGGGGTTGAGGATCGTCACGCCATCGATGACGGGTGCGCCTTGATCGTCGTGCGTCAGGAAAAGCGTGCATTCTGACGCCAGCGCTGACGCCAAGTGCAGCCCATCCGATCAAGACGCACATCGTTGGGCGACCAGATCCATCGCCTTGACCATGTCACGGCGGGTCAGAGGCGCGTCAGCGAAGTCGAGGATCGCCTGCCTCGCCCATCGCACAATCTCTGGCGACAGGCCGAGCTTTCGCGTAGCCACGCGATGATGGTGTGTCGCGACGTGTGGGCTTACGATCAGCATGTTCGAAGCCGCGAGCCGCTTCAACCACGCCCGCGCCGCGCCCTGCTTTGCCGGGTCGCGCGTTTCGGCCGGGTAAATCCAGATCGTCATGTCCGCCTAAACCCGGGCGGACATCCATTGCCCCACGGCTGGGCGCGCTGCCATCGTAATCGCGCAGAGTGAGGTTTTCCGTTAGGAAAACATCCCGCGCGTCCACCCGGCCCGCCGCCTTTGCGGCCAAAGCGGCTTCGACCAGCGCGCCGATAGAGCGAGACAGGCTGAGGCCGGCGCGATCAGCCTTGCGCCGCGCGTTCCCCAGCAGGGCGTCATCCAAAGCGCGCGTGACGGTAGCCATGCGCGTTTCGTGACACGACATCACGGGGTGCTCAATACGGGCCAAGGTTCACGGGTTACGCGCCTGTGTCTCGTGATGGTCGCGTGATCGGGGGGTCAATCCTGCTCTGCCGCGGACTTTCCCGGCCGCGCTGGCTTTTTTTCGGCCGGGGCCAGGCGCAGAACTTCGCCCTGGTATTTTTCGTCCTCGCCAGTTGCCAGGAGGCCCGCCGCCTCAACGCAGGCTGCAATCAGCGGCTCAACCCAGGCCATGTCCGCTTTGTGAAAGTCGCTCAGGACATGGCCATGAACCAATGCTTTATCACCGGGGTGGCCAACGCCAAGCCGGGCGCGGCGAAACCCGTCGCCGATCGGCGACGCCGCGATTGAGCGGATGCCGTTATTGCCGGCCGCGCCGCCGCCCGTCTTCATCCGGAAGCGACCCGGAGCGAGATCGATTTCATCGTAAAAAACAACGATGTCGGTCGGCGCAAGCTTGAAGAAGGCCGCCGCCGCCCCAACACACCGCCCGCTTTCATTGTAAAACAACTGCGGCTTCATCGCGAGGCACTTCACCCCTGCGATATCGCCCTCAGCGACTTCGGCGTGGAATTTCTTCCGCCATGGGCCAAAGCGCCAGCGATCCGCCAACGCCGTGACCGTCATGAATCCAATATTGTGCCGGTTCTTTTCGTACTTGGCGCCGGGATTACCCAGGCCCGCAATGACCAGCATGAGGCCAACCTCCGCAATGGCCTGACGGCTGCGGACCTCCGCGCGCCGTTACTTTTTCTCGTCGGCCGCGCCGACAGCAGGGGCGTCCGCATCGGCCTTGCCGCCGCGGCTGGTGATCGAGGCAATCGCGAAATCGCGGCCGCGCACCGAAGGCTTTGCCCCTTCCGGCAGCTTGATTTCGGAAATGTGGAACACTTCGCCGATTTCCGCCGCAGCCAGATTAATCTCGACCCGCTCGGGGATCTTGCCCGCCAGCACCTTCAACTTGATGGTGTGCAGTTCCACATTCAGCGTGCCGCCTTTTTTCAGGCCCGGGCAGACTTCTTGATTGAGGAACACCACCGGCACGTCGACGTCGATCAGGCTGTTCTCTTCAACCCGGTAGAGATCAATATGGAGCGGCAGATCCGTGACCGGATCATAGTGGATCGCCTTCGGGATCACGGGTTGATCTTCGCCCTGGTGGCGCAGCGTGACCATGTGGGACACGAATTTGCCCGACCGCAGGGCCTTGATCAGGTCCTTTTCCGGGATGTCGATCGCCACCGGCCCACGGGGGCCGCCATACAAAACGCCCGGAATGTTGCCCGCCCGACGCGAGGCGCGCGCCCCGCCGGTGCCCGTGCGCTCGCGGCGCTCCACGTTCAAAACGATGCCAGCCATGGCCACAACCCGATCAAGCGGTGAGAAAAGACGATCAGCCGCCGCAGACAGCGTCGCGGCGGCTGGAAATGAAGGCGGGTGCATAACGCAAGGCCCAGCCCATGGCAACGGCGATTCTGCCATAGACCTATAAAGCGAAACCGCGCCGGGGGGGCGGCGCGGTTCAGGACTTTGGGTTTGGGGTGGGCGTTGGGGACGCAGGCCAGGGCCCCAGCATCCGCCGATCAAGCCATCATCTGGGCGGCTTGCTGGGTGATCGGCGCCATCATGAGGGCGAACGCGACGCAGACGGCGGCGATGGAGGCGATGCTTTGGGTGATCGTGAAGCCGGGCATGGGATGTCTCCGATGGGGGCGAGGGCGGCGAAAGGCGGGTGTCAGGCGACGATGTGGGTGGCTTGGCCGGCCAAGGGCGCCATGGTCAGGGCGAACACGAACGCGCCGGCAACCAACGAAGCCAAGCGGGCGGTGACAGAAAAGCGGGTCATGGGTCTCTTCCTTTTCGGTTTGGCCGCCGCGTCATCGCGTCGACCACGAAAAGGACCTTATCGGCGGCTTCACCTTGACGCCGTGACAGTGGTCACAGGGCGAAGAGCAAAGTTTTCGACAATGGCCGGACATGGCCGAAGCGTTATCGCTGGTCAGCGCGGCCCCAACAGGTTCCATTGTGCAAGAGCCAGGGGCGCTGCGGCAAATACCGCCAGCGTCAGCACAATGCGCGCCCGTCGCCAGAAGCTCCAATCCGCATCCCGCCAGCCCAGCACAACCGCCGCCAGGGCCGCTGCGCTCAAGCCGCTGGCGGCAAGGCCGCCCCACTGTGCAATCGCCAGGGGCTGCGGCGGCCACGCCGAGAAGATCACCCAGATATCGGCGCTGACGATCGCCAGCACGGCGGTCAAGGCGCCAAATGTCACCATCC
>JBIKVO010000170.1:0-6681 GCA_044356795.1 Caulobacterales bacterium | reverse complement strand
GCGCGAGAGGATTCTGCCATGACGTCACGCCACGCCCCCATCGCCATTATCGGGTCCGGCCCGGCCGGCTATACCGCGGCCATCTATGCTGCCCGCGCGATGCGCGCGCCGATATTGATTTCGGGCATTCAGCCAGGCGGTCAGCTGACGATCACCACCGATGTGGAAAACTACCCAGGCTTTGCGGAAGTGATCCAGGGCCCCTGGCTGATGGAGCAGATGCGCGCACAGGCGGTCCATGTCGGCACGCAAATGGTGGAAGATCACATCATCGATGTGGATTTCACCAAACGCCCATTCACCCTGAAAGGCGACAGCGGCCATGCCTACACCGCTGATGCGGTGATTATCGCCACCGGCGCATCGGCGAAGTGGCTTGGCCTGCCTAGCGAAATGCACTTCCAGGGCTTTGGCGTTTCGGCCTGCGCCACCTGCGATGGTTTTTTTTATCGCAACAAGGATGTGGTGGTTGTCGGCGGCGGCAACACGGCGGTGGAGGAGGCGCTGTTCCTGACCAATTTCGCCAGTTCCGTCACGCTGGTGCATCGCCGCGATTCCCTGCGGGCGGAGAAGATTTTGCAGGATCGTCTGTTTAAGCATCCGAAGGTCAAGATGGTCTGGGATCACGAGGTGATCGAGATTGTCGGCGGATCGGAGCCGAAAGGCGTCACTGGCGCGGTGCTCAAGAACACGCGCACGGGCGCCACGCAGACAATCAACGCCCACGGCGTTTTCGTTGCGATCGGGCATAAGCCGGCAACGGAACTATTCGTTGGCAAAGTGGCGATGAAGGACAACGGCTACATCATCGTTGAGCCGGGCAGCACGCGCACCAATATTCCCGGCGTGTTCGCCGCTGGCGATGTCGCTGACGAGGTGTATCGACAAGCTGTGACCGCAGCAGGCTTGGGGTGCATGGCCGCATTGGAGGCCGAGCGCTATCTCGCCGCGCTCGAGCACGACGCCCACGCGGTCGCCGCCGAGTAAATCAATCGCGTCTGGCGATGTCGCCTTGACAGATGTGTGATCGAGATTGACGCTCCGGCTTCAGGGGAGCGATCTCAATGATTTGGCCTCGTATTGTTCTGGTGTTGATTTGCGCGTTCAGCCTCGTTGCCTTGCCATCCGCGCAGGGGCGTCAACAGCCGCCGACCGTCACGGAACTCGTCACCGGGGACTGGGACGAGAGGGTCGATGCGCTCGAAGCCTTGCGTCGACGCACACCCGCCACGACGCCTTTTGAAGCCAAAGCGCAGCTGATCGGCGACCCGCTCTTTCAATACTATACAATGTTCGCTGCGGCCGCGAAGCCTGCGGACCTGCCAGAGATCGACGCCCGCGCTAGAGCGGTCCATGCGTGGATGGCGGTTGGCGCGCCCAACGCCTGGGACATGGACGCGATCTGGATAGAGTATTTTATAAATTCCCACCGTCCAGGCCTTGCTCTGAAGGCGCTGGATACGCTCGACGTGCACACAAACCTGACGCGCACACAAAGCCTCGCGCAAAAGCTCTATGCAGCGTGGGCTTATGCCGAGTTGGGTCTGATACAGGAGTCGATGGTTGCGTTAAGTCAGGTCAGCGAGTTCAGCGGCGTTCCACGCGAAGAGTATGACCAACTGGTCGGCCTGTTCGCGAATGTAGGGATGCGCGTTTTTGATTCGAACGGACAGTCGGGCGGTCTTGATTATTATTGGCGAGTTACGGAGCGGCTGTTTGAGCGCGACGCAATGCACGACCTCCAGTTTCTGCGATTGGCCGTCACCGGGCGCAATGCGGCGATGTCGCTCGGCGAGGCCGCAGTTGAAGCCAAAGCCCGCGCAGCGACGGCCCGCTATATGGATATAGTGTTTGCGTCGGCTGGCTCCACCGTCAACGATTGTTCCCGGTTTTTGACCGCAAACTTCGAGGCCGAAGCGCAGGATCCTCACTTTACATCGCGCTTTGCGACCTGCTTGGCGGAGCTGCGGGCCAGCGACAGCGCGCGGATTCCGTCCGACTTTTTGTTCAGCGGCGCTCGCGTGTTTGAATTGCAGAGGGACTATGCACGCGCCGGCGACTTGTTTTTCCAGGCCGCAGTACAAAACGAGCAGGCGCGCTCAAGCATCGATCTCACATATCGCGAAACTTTCTTTCAAGGGCTTCACCGGCGCGCGGTGCATGGTGCTGTGCGCAATTATGCGCACGCCGCTTTGCGTGATCCTTCCGCATCTGCACTGTTTTTTGCGGGGCTCGCCGCCGGCGACGCCATGCGCGCCCGGCAGCTGAGTGATTTTCGCGGCGACACTCGGCTGCTCTCTGCGCAAGAGCTTGAACGCTTTGCGCGCACGCTTCCCGATGGCGTAGTGGTGGCGGCGATCTCGACATTGGACAAGGAGCGTGTGGCGTTCACATTTTCGAATGCAGAGCGTCATGTCGGGCTTGGCGTCAACCTCCCGCTCGGATCTGACAGCGGGTGGGGCGATACGCTTGTGCGCTTCATGCGCGATCCGAGCGTGGATGTGCAGGGAGTTATCGCGCCCTACATGAAATCGGCGCCTGCCGTGTTGCTGGGGCCGGGTCGCCATATGTTGCGGTCGGCGCGCCGCGTGATTGTGCTGGCTGATGGAGCGGCGGCGCGCGTTCCCGCTGCGGTCTGGTCTAGCGACGATCTGACATACCGTCCTCTCGGTGAAACCGCGGAGATCATCTACACGCCGTCGCTGCGCGATCTGCTGGCGCCGCCGCGCTCTGTTTCGCGGGCGCGCGGCTTTTTTGCCATCGGCAATCCGACCATGCCTGCGATACCGACGCCGCCCGGCTTGACGCCGCAGCAGGCCCGCGAGATGGGCGCATCGGCAGGCGCAACGCGCGATCGCAATGGCGGCGTCACACTGCAGCAATTGGACAATGCCGAGTTTGAAGTCCGCGACATCGCACGCGGCTTCTTGCCCGATGTGCAGATGTTGTTCGAGGGCGCGGCGAGTGAACGGGCCGTGAAGGCTGCATCCTTGTCGCAGCGGCGTTACTTGCACTTCGCCACGCATGGCTTGTTGGCGGGCGACTTTGCAGGTTTGGCCGAACCCGCACTGGTGTTGGCGCCTGGCGATGGCGAAGACGGCTTCTTGCTTGCAAGCGAGGTGCAGGCGCTGAAACTCGATGCTGATCTGACGGTGCTGTCGGCCTGTAACACGGGTTCGGGGCGGACCATCGCTGGCGAAGGTGTGATTGGGTTGTCGCGTGCATTTCTGGTCGCGGGTTCGCGCGCGGTGCTGGCGTCTTTGTGGCCGGTGGATGATGCAACGACAGAAATCTTTATGAGCGGCTTTTATGAGCGTTTGCGTGCCGGTGCGCCGCCATCGCGGGCGCTCAAGGAAACCGCTGCTGCAATCCGCGCGGAGAAATCGCATCCCAAGTTTTGGGCGCCGTTCGTTCTGGTTTCCGCGGAAGGTTCGGCGTGGCGAAGCTGACGAGCGCCAGCGTCGCCAGCACGCCCGCGACGATCCACACGCTGATGGTCTTGTCGAATACGGTGAAGCCATCGCCTGCCGCAACCGCTCCATTGGGCGCTAGCGCCATTGACAACGCCGTCGACACCCCGCCCACAGGCGCGCGCAAATGCGTCGGCGGCAGTATGAGAAATGCCGTGTTCAAGGCTGGTCCGAGCCCGCCATAGGATACCCCAACGATAAGCCCGGCGATGGCCATGCCTTCAAGGCTGGTCCATACCGTCGGCAAAGCGACGCCGCCGGCCATCCCAACCAGCGCCAGCTTAAAGAACCAAGACAGACGCGGCGTCTTACCGAGCGCAGCCAACGCCGTCGCACCCAACAAGGCGCCAAGACCGGCGCCGGCGAGATAGGCGGTCAGCCCCTCAGCGCCGGTGGGCGAGGTCTGCGCCACGGCCGGCGGCACGGCGCTTTCCAACGCCGAGAATGCGGCCACAGCCACCGCCGCGATCGCCGTCACGATCCAAAGGAGTGGCAACGCGCCGATGCAACGGGCGCCGCGTAGAACACCCTTCAGGGTTGCGGCCTCGCCGCCTCGCGGACGAAACGCCGGCATCGCCGTCAGCACCCCGGCAAAACCGAGCAGCGCAAGCCCGCCCACCAAGCATACGGCTGCTTGCGTCCCGAGCAGGACGATCGCCAGCCCCACTGCCGGCGGCCCTCGCGACAGCGCAAGGTGATCCGTGCTGGACTCCAAAGCGGTCGCGACGGCAGACGCGGTTTCTTAGGGGGTGAGACTCAAAACCCGCTGCCGGCCGCACCCAATCTCGCGACTCGCGGACAGACAATCCCAAACAGGGGGCGCAGCAAAGCGATTTGGGAGCCCGTGTTTGGGGGGGGGCTGGGTCCTAAATGCCTTCGTTGCGCTCAAGCGTCAGGATGACTGATGGCGCTCCGCAGCCGTCTTATCTGTCCCCTTCCACCTTCCCTCCGCCGCCGCACCGGCCCATAGTGCGCACGCTTGGCGCCGGGCTGTACGGCGCGCCGCCTACCGCGACGCCTTGATGGACTGGGACAAACTCAAAACTTTTCACTTCGCCGCCGAGACCGGCAGCCTCACGGCCGCGGCCGATCGGCTCGGCATCTCGCAGTCGGCGGTGTCGCGTCAGATTGCGGCGCTGGAGGACAATATCGGCGTGCCCTTGTTTCAGCGCCACGCCCGCGGCCTGCTGCTGACGGGGCCGGGCAAGGCGCTGTGGGACCTCACCCGCGAAATGGCGGCCACTGCCGCGATCGCTGAAAGCGCCTTGAAAGACGCCCGCGAGAAGGTGATGGGCGACTTGAAAATCACCGCACCCGTCGCTTTTGGCTCGCAATGGCTGGCGCCGCGGCTGGTGTCGTTTGCAGACACCTATCCTGAGTTGAAGGTCAAGCTTCTGCTTGATGATCGCGAGTATGACCTGCTGAAATTGGAGGCGGAATGCGCCGTGCGGCTGTGGGCCGCGACCCATGCCGATTTGGTCCAGCGGAAAATCCTGTCGGTGCATGTCAGCCTGTATGCATCGCCGGAATATATCAAGCGCCACGGCGCGCCGGCCACGCCGGACGACCTCGACAGCCACCGCATCGTGGCGTTCCAGGTCGGCAGCGCAACACCCATGCGTGAGTTGGATTGGGCCACGCGCGCGGGCCGCGAGGACGCATCTCCGCGCCAGGCGCTGCTGGAGATCAACAATGTTTATGGAATGCTGCGGGCGGTGGAATCCGGCCTCGGCATCGCCAGCTTGCCCGATTACATCGCCCGCAACAACGACCGCCTCGTGAAGATTTTGCCCGATCTTGAGGGGCCAAGTTTCGATGTTTATTTCATATATCCAGCGGATCTGAAGCGTTCGCGGCGGATTGCGGCATTCCGACAGTTTCTGATTGAGCAGGCGCAGTCCTGGTCTGGATGAGGCCGCCCGATGGTTGGGAAGCCGCATTTTCGCATAGGTCGTCTGATGCCCCCATCATTGAACCCGTTCGACCTTGGCCCCATCTCGACGTCTGCAGCGGTTGCCTCGCCGCGCACCCATTTGGCGTGATGAACCTCCGCTTCCCATGGGCTCCTCCCCCGAGGCCGACTGTCCAGGGCCGCGCCGTCAAGGCTGCGGCCCTTTTTCTTGCGCCTTTCGATGGGCCGCTTTACCCGCCGCGCCAACGCACGGCATAGAGGCCGCCCATGGTCCGCGCGCTCTCTCGACTTCCCGTCCTCGTGGCGGGATCGCTGTGCTTGATTGCCTTGGCGATCAATGTCGCGCCGATGATTGTGCTGTTCGATGCGATCCGGAATTTTGCCCCGCAGGCGGCGTTGGCGGCCTTAATGCTGGCGGCGGCGGCGCTGGTGTTTGGGACCCCGCGGGCGGCGCTGTTCAGCGCGACTGCGGCGGTGTTGTTTGCGTTGCCGCCGGCGGGTGCGGCCGCACCAGAGGCGGCGACAGCCGGCGCTCCCACACTGACTATTTATTTGCACAATATCCATTCTGGTCGTGCCGCGCCGGCCGAGATCGAGGCCGCGGTGCGCGCCGCCGATCCCGATATGGTGGCCCTGGTCGAAAGCCGCCGCCGCGACATGCGCAGGTTGGCCGCGCTGCAGGCGCGCTATCCACACATCGTGCAGGCGCCGGACAGCGGGCCGATGACGCTGCTGAGTAAGCGGCCATTGCGGCCTTTGGATCCGCAGCCGGATGGCTGGCCGTCCGGACTTTATGTGATGGCAGATACGGCCTTGGGACCGATTGCGGTGGCGCTGGTGCATCTGTCGCGTCCCTGGCCGTTCACTGATCGCCAGTTCCAGTCCATCGAGATGCAGCGCCTCCGCGCCATCCTGGCCGGTCGCGGCCCGGATGGCGGGCCGGGATTGCCGCCGGGGCGGGCGATTGTTTTGGGGGATTTCAATGCGTCGCCCTGGGGGCTGGTGGCGCTGCGGATGCGGGCGGCGGGCTATCGCCCGATTGGCGGCTTGAGCGGCACCTGGCCGGCTTGGGGGCCGGAGCTGATCCGCACGCCGATCGATAACGCCTTCATCAATGCGGCCTTGATGGGTGTGGGCAGGCAGGTGCTGGCGCCCACGGGGTCTGATCATATTCCCGTCGTGTTCACGGTCCAGGCAGCGCCGGCCCGGTAAGGTGGGGCGCTTTTGGCCGCACACTCCGTCCCGGAGAAGGGGTCGGCCGATAGCATCCATCTTGACGAGCCTGTGGACGGACGCCTT
>JBIKVO010000124.1:0-7778 GCA_044356795.1 Caulobacterales bacterium | reverse complement strand
GTGCCGCTGTTCCCAGTGCTGCCGGCGATCTTCATTCTTGCCGCCGGCTTGATGTTGTGGTCCGGCGTGAATTTCGTTTCGAGCAATTTGGCGGTGGGCGCTGGCGTCAGCGCGGGCGTTTTGATCAGCGGCGTAATCGTGATGATTGTGCTGAGCCTGGCGCAGGGCCGCAAACCGACGCCGCGCGAGGCTGGCTAGTCAGCGCACACATCCGCGCGCTGTAATCGGCCAGGAGTGCACCGCGCCCTCGGTCACGGACAGAACCGTGAAAGCGTCATAGAGGTTGACGGTAGGGTCGCAATGCGGCGGCTGCAACACCACAATCTCGCCCAAGCAAAAGGGCTGCGCTGCGGAAATAACAGCGCAGTGTTCGTCACCCATGAAGATCAAGCGCGCCCCCGCATGCGGCCCGGAAAGGATCGCCGGCGGCCCGGCATCGCTCGCCATGGCTTTATAGCCGGCGTCCAGAGTCGCCAGCCCTGGCGTGTTGCAGCTGATGACGCGAGCGGCGAGAAAAAGCGATTGCTTCAAGCCGAAAGCGTCTGCAACACCAACACAGTCCGTGTATTGACGGTCGAGAAAAATCGCGCTGCCGACCTGAACTTCGCTAAACACACCGCCCGCGAGATCCGCGCAAAGCGTGCCCGTGCCGGAGCCAGACACAATCTCAATTCGATAACCGGAGCCTGACAGCGCTAACAGCACCGTCTTCAAATACTTGCTGCGCTCTACGGTCGCTGCCGCGCGATCGCCCACATCACTGATATGTTGCTGCAAGCCGCAATAAAACTGAACGCCGCGTAATCGGATCTGTGGATAAGCGTCCATGGCATACGCTAAAGCCACCGCTTCTTCAGCCGTCGCCACACCGGTGCGACGGATACCGGGATCCACATCGATCAATGCTTCCAACGGCGCGCCATCGCCTATGGCTGCCGCGATCATCGCTGCGCCGGCTGGATTGTCCACCACCACCATGATCGCCCCGCCGCTTTCTCGATTCAGGCGAGCCAAGCGTGCACAGGCCTCCGCCCCGACAATCGGCGAGGTAATCAAAATCGATCCCGCAAACCCCGCGCCCCGAAACGCTTCGGCTTCGCTCAACTTCGCACAGCACAGCCCTGACGCGCCGGCGGCCATCTGCAATTGCGCGATCTTTAAGCATTTGTGCGTTTTCGCGTGCGGTCGCAACGCAACGCCACGCCCAAGCACCGCCTGCGCAATCGCAGCGATATTGTGCTCCAAGGCCTCGCGCACGATCACCAAAGCCGGCGTTGGGTTGGCCTTACCCCAAGCCCGAATGCGCGCCGCTGCAGCGTCAAGATCGGTGCTGTCGCTCATGCCGGCGCTTCAGTCTGTTGCCGATCACCAAACAAAGCTGCGAGATGTCCATTCAAGAATTGTCCCTCCGGATCGATGTCGCGGCGCACCGCTTTGAACCGATCGGCATTGGGATATAATCTGCACACATCATCGTGTCGCAAGCTGTGACGCTTGCCCCAATGCGGACGTCCGCCATGTGCGAGCAAGATCGCTTCGGCCTCGGCGAAAAACGCGCCCCATGGCATCTTGGCGTATTGATGCACCGCGATCGTCATTGAGGGGCCAAACTGAAACGGCGACATCCATATGTCATCTTGCGCCACAAGGCGCACTTCAAACGGAAACGCGACCGGCAGTTTTTTACTGCGGATCGTTGCTATGAGTGTATCCAAAGCCGCAAGACCCGCCGATTGCGGAAGCACATATTCCATCTCTTCAAAACGCACCGTGCGTTGTGAGGGAAAAATACGATGGGCCGGGCCAGAGCGCTTCGCCAAAAGCTTTTTCGGCGTGAACATTTTTTGCAATGCACCCGTCAGGGCCGGCGCAGCCGCGCATGCATCACACAGGAGGCGAAATGCCCCCTCCTCCATGTCTGTGTCCCTTGCTGGTGCATCGCTGGCGGGGCACGTGTTCAAGCGCTTAACGATGGCGTGTTCTGCATAGGGAAAAACGAAAAACTCGACGTGGCGATTTTGACCGCTCCACGCCAGATAGGCCTCGCGCACCACATCAAACCGCTCGGCCCTCAACACCTCTTCAAGATAATAGGCCTCCATCACCGCGACATCGATCCGCGTGGCGACACCGATGACGCCGAGCGACAATCGCGCCGCTTGAAACAAGTCCGGCTCCACAAAAGCAGAACATGCCGAAATGGCGCCGTCCGGCCCCATCACCCGAAACGCGCGCGCCTGCGTCGACAACGACCCCAGCTCAGCGCCCGTGCCGTGTGTACCAGTCGCCATCGCGCCCGCGAGCGATTGCGGATTAACATCGCCCTGATTGACCAGCGACAATCCCTGCGCCCATAGCGCTTGGGTCAATCGCTTCAAACTCCACCCCGCTGGCGCCGACACGCGATCGCGCCCAGGCGCGACAATCAAGTCTCCCTCCATCGCGTCGAGGCGGATCAAAGTATCTTTAGTGCTGCATAAGGGCATGAACGAATGCCCAGCGCCCACGACACGAGCCTTTTCGCAATCGCGCAGCAAAGCCGCCAATTCATCTTCGTCGCGCGGGGAGGCGATACGCCGGGGTTGCGCTGTTACGCTGCCAGACCAATTGGACCAAGACGGCATCGCCACCCTCGCATTTTGCGTGCAAGGGTGGCGCGCTAACCTCAATCAAGTCAAGGGTTGCACAGTGTCGCGGCGATCACGCTGCCTTGCGTGCGCCCACGGTGAAGCGGCCATAGAAGGTCTCATTCTTCGCAGCCATATCGCGCAGAAGTGCGTTGGGCTTGAAGCGCTCACCGTATTTCTGCGCGAGCGCATCGCACTCCGCAACGAAGTTTGCCACCCCCATATTGTCAATAAGACTGATCGTGCCGCCCGTATAAGGCGCAAAGCCCCAAGCCAGGATCGAACCGACATCGGCGTCGCGCGGATCGGTGATAACGCCTTCTTCAAAGCAGCGCGCGGTTTCCAGCGCCTGGATGAAGAGCAAGCGCTTCTTGTACTCATCGCGCAGCTCCGGCGGGCATTCCGCCACTGTCGTTTTCACCAGATCAGCAAGACCCTGCCAGATCCTCTTCTTGCCGCCGTCATTAGGATATTCATAAAACCCTTTGCCGTTCTTGCGGCCAAAACGCTCCAGCTCAACCACCATGGTATGCATGATCGTGTCGATCGGGCTTTCCTTGTAGGCGGCGCCGAGATCGGCCTTCGTCTGTTGCGCCACTTTGTAGGCGAGATCGAGCGCGACATCGTCGTTCATTTCCAGCGGCGCCCGCGGCATGCCGGTCATGCGACCTACATTTTCGATGATCGCTGGCTTGATGCCTTCCGCCAGCATCGCGATGCCCTCGCGCACATAAGTGCCAAAACAGCGTGACGTGTAGAAACCGCGCGAGTCGTTCACGACAATCGGCGTCTTTTTGATTTTCAAAACATAGTCGATCGATTTTGCCAGCGTCTCCTCGCTGGTGTGCTTGCCCATGATGATCTCGACAAGTCCCATCTTGTCGACCGGCGAGAAGAAGTGGATGCCGATGAAGTTCGCCGGGCGCACGCTGACTTCTGCAAGGCCGGTGATCGGCAGTGTTGACGTGTTGGAGCCGAACACAGCGGTTTCAGCCAGTTGCGCTTCGGCTTTTTTCGTCACATCGGCCTTGATTTCACGGTTTTCGAATACGGCTTCGACAACCAGGTCCGATCCCTTCACCAAGGCATAGTCCGCAGTCGGAACAATCAACGCCAGTATGGCGTCCGCCTTCTCTTGGGTCATTTGGCCACGCCCCACGCGCTTTTTCAGAAGCTCCGCGGCGTAGCCTTTGCCTTTCTCCGCGGCCGCCTGATCACGATCGATCAACACAGTCTCAATACCGGCCATCGCCTGAACATAAGCAATTCCGGCGCCCATCATGCCGGCGCCGAGCACGGCGACCTTCTTCACGTCATAAGTCGGATGCCCAGCGGGTCGATTGCCTCCCTTGCTCAGTTCCTGCATCGAAAGGAATAGCGTGCGGATCATGCCCTTGGCCTGTGGGGTATTCATTGTCTTGACGAAATAGCGGCTTTCGATGCGCAAAGCAGCGTCCATCGGCACCTGCAAGCCTTCGTACAGGCAGCTCATGATGTTTTTCTGCGCGGGATAATTTCCATAGGTCTGTTTCGCCAACAGCGCGTTGCCGCCGATGAAACTCATCGCGCCGCCCGGCGAGTACGGGCCATCCTTCACTCGGAAGCCTTTTTCATCCCATGGCTGCACCGCTTTCGGATTGGTCGCCAGCCAAGCACGGCATGCATCGATCGCTTTTCCCTGCGCCACCACCTCATTGATGAAGCCGAGTGACTTTGCCTCTTGCGGCTTTTTCGGCTCGCCCTGCAAAATCATCATGGCGGCGTTTTGCGCACCGATCAGACGCGGCAATCTCTGCGTGCCGCCGGCCCCGGGCAACAAGCCAACTTTTGATTCAGGCAATCCGAACTGTGATTTCGGGTTATCACCCGCGACACGATAATGGCATGCCAATGCAAATTCGAGGCCGCCGCCCAGCGCCAAGCCTTCCAGCGCAATCGCCACAGGCTTCCCGCAGGTTTCTAGAGCACGGAAGGTTTTGTTCAGCGAGAACGCGCCTTCGAATGCGGCCTTCAATGCGGCCTCGGGATCGTCGCTCTTCTGCCCACCGCGTCCGGCGCCTTGGTTCATCTCACCAAGATCAGCGCCTGCACAAAATCCGGTTGGCTTGCCGGACGCAAAAATAACGCCCTTGATGGCGTCGTCAGTTTTGATCCGTTCGGTAATTTCAATGATTTCGCGGATCACGCTGGCGGTCAGCGTGTTCATGCTGCGTCCGGGCACATCGAATGTGATCAGCGCAACACCATCATCGCCGAGATCAATCTTGAAGTTTTCCATCGGTATCCTCCATTCGTGTCATTGTTAGAGATACGTTCAAGACAAGGCAGGCAAACGCACAGCGAAATCGCTCGCGCGCTGTTTGAAAAAATCGGCGACAGCCGCCAATGTTTCGGGCTCAGCCCGCGCGGGCGAGCCATCGTGAAATGGCGGCGCTGGATCATATTCGATCGACAGCTGAATACGGCGCGCGACGGCTTCGCCCGCGACTTCCGCTGCAATGGTCAAGGCGAAATCGATGCCGGAGGTTACGCCGCCGCCGGTGAAGATATCGCCCTCGCGCACGACGCGGCCGACAACGGGTGTCGCGCCAACACGCGGCAACAGATGGTGGTAGGCCCAGTGCGTCGTTGCGCGCTTGCCGATCAAGAAGCCAGCGGCGCCAAGAATAAAGGCGCCTGTGCAAACGCTGGTTACATACTTGGCGCGTGCGCCGGCTTCGCGCACGAAGGCCAGAGTTTCACCGTCGTCGAATGCATCGGCGACGCCAAAGCCGCCAGGCACGCACACCATGTCAAGCGTCGGCGCGGTCGCGAAAGTCGCCGTCGGAACGAGAGACAAACCACAGTCGCTCGGCGCCGGATCCAGCGTCTTGGCAATCACATGCGTGGTCGCGCTGGGGATGCGATGCATCACCTGCAGCGGCCCGGTGCAATCGAGCAGCGTCACATTGGGAAACAAGACGATACCGATTTGCACCGAACCCCTCCAGGCGTTTGCGTTACACGCGCTCGATGATCGTGGCGGTGCCCATGCCGGCGCCGACGCACAGGGTCGCAAGCGCGGTGGACTTGCCGCTGCGCTCCAACTCATCAAGCACCGTGCCGAGGATCATCGCACCGGTGGCGCCAAGCGGGTGGCCCATCGCAATCGCGCCGCCGTTTACGTTCATCTTATCGTGGCTAATTTTGAGCGCCTGCATCATGCGCAGCACCACTGCGGCAAACGCTTCGTTCAACTCGTAGATGTCGATATCGCCGACACTCATGCCAGCCTTTTTGAGCGCTTTCGCAGTGACGAATTCCGGGCCCGTCAACATGATCGACGGCTCAGAGCCGATCGACGCCATCGCCCTGATTCTCGCGCGCGGCTTCAAGCCGAGCTTGATCCCCATTTCTTTCGTGCCAATCAGAACGCCCGCGCTGCCATCCACGATTCCGGACGAATTGCCGGCGTGATGGACGTGATCCACGGCTTCCACCTCAGGATACCGCTGCATGATCACGGCATCAAAGCCCGGCATCATTTCGCCTTGCGCCTTGAAAGACGGCTCAAGCCCGCCAAGCGATTGCATGTCAGTCGTCGGACGCACGGTTTCGTCATGCGCGAGGATCGTCACGCCGAGTTGATCCTTAACGGCGATCACGCTGTTCTTGAAACGGCCTTCGCTCCACGCTTTCGCGGCGCGCTTATGGCTTTCCACCGCGTAGCTGTCCACGTCGGTGCGCGAGAAGCCGTACTTCGTTGCGATCAGGTCGGCGGAAATGCCCTGCGGGACAAAATAGGCTTTCAGCGCAATCGAGGGATCGGTCGGCCATGCGCCGCCATCTGAGCCCATCGGCACGCGGCTCATGCTTTCAACGCCGCCGCCGATCGCCATATCCGCTTCGCCGCTCATGACTTTTGCAGCGGCCATGTTCACCGCTTCCAAGCCAGACGCGCAGAAACGATTGATCTGCACGCCGCCCGTCGTTTCGCCTAGGCCTGCATGAATCACCGCGGTACGCGCAATGACGCTGCCCTGCTCGCCGACCGGCGAAACAACGCCAAGCACCACATCGTCGACCGCATTTTCCGGCAAACCGTTGCGCTTTTTCAGGGTTTCGAGAACCTGGGTCGACAGCGACAACGCCGTGATTTCGTGCAGGCTGCCGGTGTTTTTGCCACGGCCGCGTGGCGTGCGCACGGCGTCATAGATATAGGCTTCCGCCATTGGTTTTCTCCACAGTCACACATCCGCGGGCCGGAGGCGCCCCTCGTACCATCCGCTGTCCCGCGCCCGGATGTGGGCCTGCGCGGGCGGTTAAACGACGAACTAATGCGGCGCTATCTCAACCTCGCCGCGGAAACTGTTGGCGATGAAGCAGGCTTCATGCGCCTTGCGATGTAATTGCTGGATGTCGGCGCCGCATGGCGTGATTTCGCCAGACCATATCACCCTTGGCTTCAGCGTCACGCGCGTGACGCTGGTTTTGCCGCGCTCATCAACGCCCATCTCGCCTTCAGCCGTATCCGTGTAGCTGTCGATCACAAAGCCGGCCTTGCGCGCGAAATCGAGGACAAACAGCATGTGGCACATCGATAAACTGGCCACGAGCATTTCTTCGGGATCAGCGGCGGCCACCTCGCTGAGCGGTGGGCGCACGACGCCCGGCGCGGAGGAGCCGCGAAACGACACGCCGCCATCAAAACTGATGTCATGACCACGCGAGTATTTGCCGTCCGTGAACGGTTGATCGCCGCGCTGCCAGCGCACGGTGGCGGTGTATGTGCTCACCGAGCCTCTCCTGCTTTCGATGGAAACATCCAGATCAGATAGTTGAACGCAAATCCCAGGAAGATGCACGCCCCTGTAAACATCAGAATTCCGATCACCGCCCCTTCCCATCGAGCCGTCGATGGAAGGAACACACCAACGATGATAGCTAGCAATCCGAGCACGCTGTGCGCAAAGAATTGGAGCCAATGCCCAGCTGCAATTGTTCGCACTCCAACGCAGCTATTTCGAGCAATTATCGCACTTACATTCCCGACCTCTTGCTCACATCGTCCTCGACATGCATCGCTGGCTGCGGAATCGTGCGCACACTCAAGACAGACGCCGCGAGAGCGGAACTTGCAAGCGCCTTCGGCATCCGCTGCGGTGCGAACAA
>JBIKVO010000123.1:0-7799 GCA_044356795.1 Caulobacterales bacterium | reverse complement strand
AAGCCGCCAGATCTCTCTGGCGGCCTTGGTCACGATCTCATCGCCGGATCACGCGCATCACATCCGCGCGCGCAAGCTGATCCCAAAGTAGCGATCCGCATCGCGCGGGATCTGCAGCCGCTGCCCGTTTGACACATTGAGAAGCACATAGCTCTCGTCCGTGAGGTTGCGGGCGTGGAAGGTCAGGCGATACTGGTCATCTGGGTCCGAAAAGCCAACTGAGGCGTTCCAGATGCCATACGAGTCGATGGGGCCTTGCTCGCCAAGATCCGAAAACTGACTGCCCGTGTGGCGATAGTCCGTGTTCAAATAAAGCCGGAAGTCGCCAATTTCGCGCTCATAATCGCCGCCGATCGTGTACACAAGTTCCGGCGCAAGCGGCAATTGGGTGCCATTGCGCGCGTCCGGCGCGTTGGTGAGCGGATTGGGGTTAAATTCCTCCACCTGGGCGTCGGCATAAGCGACATTGGCGCGGAGGCTCAGCCCCTCGGTGGGCGCGATCACAAGGTCAGCCTCAAACCCTTCGCTTTGCACCGTCCCCGCGTTTGTCAGGTTTGACACCACAGCGCCGTTCAGCAAGACGAAATTGTTGGCCTGGAAGCCATCGTACTGGACGGTGAACGCGGCGACATTGAGTTGCACGCGGCCGTCCCAGAATTGCGACTTGAGCCCGATTTCAAAAGCGTCCGACAACTCCTCGTCAATCGGGATCGCGTTCGTCGGCGCGGTATGATTGAAGAACACGTTGAACGCTGGCCCCTTGTAGCCGCGTGTGTAGCTGCCATACACCATAATGTCTTCAGTGGGTTGGTACTGCAGCACCGCTCTGCCAGAAATGTTGGTGTTTGTGGTCGCGCCCGCCGACCTATTGGTGCCATTTCCGCCGCTGGCGATTGTGCCGCCCGCCGGGCTGCCAGAAATGCCGGGTCCGGTTGCGGGCAAGCCTGTCGCGGCATTGATCCCGGGAGCGCGAACATGCGTGAATTCGAGCTCATCGCTTGTGTAGCGTAATCCGCCGGTCAGCGATAATTGATCCGTAAAGCGGAAGGTCGCCTGTCCGAACACGGCAACATTGGTCGAGGTCACCTCGCTGACCGAGTTGGCGGTGGGGAACAGCGTATTGACCAGGTCCGCCGTGTTGCAAGGCCGCCCGCCCGTGACCGGGTCCAGCGGCAATGTCGAGGTGGCGCATGTGATGTTGCGACGGGTGAAGATTTGGCTATTTTCTGACTGCCAAGCGAGTACGCCAGCCTGATAGAAGAAGGGCAAAGCTTGGTCAGAGGCAATCCGCGCCTCAAGCGAGACCTGCTCGGTGCGCACTTCACCATCGTCGTGCAATTGTGCTGTGCCGACCAATGCGCGCGGCAAGAAATCGCCTTCGCGCAGCTCGCGGTTAAACCAGTCTCGGTAACCCAATACAACGCTTAGCGTATGCGACTCGCCTAGATCGAAATCGCCCGATCCAGTAATGCTCCACTGCCGATCGCGTGTTTCGGTGATCAGATTGTGGTTCACAAAGCGCTGATCTTCCCCCTGAGCGACCCCGCCGGGGAGGTTCAGCTCAGCGTCCAAAACTGCACCGCGGCTCACGCCGGTCACATCAGCGCAGCAATCGTCGTTTGCGCGGTAGTAGTCGGCGATCAGGCGCAGGTCGGCGGTGGGAACATTGTAGTCGATGATGGCCCGCGCGCCATATCGCTCGTAGCCGTTCACATCTTCGTTTCTGCCGCCATTGATGTTTGTGATGTTGCCGCCATAGCTGCCGTAAAAACCGGTGACACGGGCGGTCAGGTTGTCCGCCAACGGCCCGGCAATGGCTGTCCGCAGGCGCAATTCATCGCCCTCGAACCAGTCGACATTGGCTTCGGCCTCGAACTCTTCGCTGCCGCCGCGCGACACAATATTGACAAGGCCCGCTGATGCGTTGCGGCCAAACAGCGTGCCCTGCGGCCCGCGCAACACTTCGAGGCGCTCGATATCAACGAGATCCATGAACGCCTGACCCGAGCGCGAGAGCACCACGCCGTCGACAACGGTGGACACACTAGGCTCTGCGGCGATCGAGAAGGTGATTGTTCCAACGCCGCGCATCACAATCGCGCTGTTGGCGCTGGTGGTGCCCTTGCGGAACGTCACCGAAGGCACAATCGCTCCGATATTCTCAAGCGACAAGACCCCAGCCTGTTCCAGACGGTCGCCCGATATGGCGGATATGGCAATCGGCACATCCTGCAGATTTTCTTCGACTTTCTGAGCGGTCACAATGATTTCGTCAACCTGCGCCATAGCCGGCGAAGCCTGCAACAAAGCAAGGGAGCTGGCCGAAACGGATAGCGCCCAACGCGCGAAGCGACGTGTGTCCAACATGATGTTCATCTCCCCGACTTGCGGCCACCTCGCTTTGACGAGTGTCAAGAGACGCCAACGATACGGACGGCCAATCGCTTGCAGGCTTGCCCTTGTGTCCTCAATATGTCAAGCGGTGTCATATTCAGACGGGTGGGAAAGTCGGTTGCGATGTTGCGCATAGCTCCAAGCGATGGTGGTTTTGACCTGCTGTTGGCTGGACGCGCTATCCTTCGACATCGTCCTGACGCGCCTGCGGTGGCGCTTGCGTCAGGAGACCCGCAAGTGTCGATGGTGCGAGGCAATTTCCGATTTCGGGATCGTCCGGCCCCGGCCCCGCTGCTCGCCGAATGCGCCGTGCATGGCAGCGGCGACGTCATACTCACCAGCCAGGATGGATCTGCAAGACTTGCGGTGTGTCTTACGCAGGACAGCCGCAGACTACGCCTCACAGCGCTTTCGCCTCATGACCGCATGACGGTCGATTTTTGCGTTGATCCCGATGCAAGCCTTTGGGGGGGTGGCGAGCAGATGAGCTATCTCGCCCTGAATGGCAGAACTTTCCCCATATGGACCAGCGAGCCGGGGGTTGGGCGTGAACCGGGCACGCCGCTCACCGATCTTGCGAGCGCTGATGGCTCCTTTGCGGGCGGCGATTATTGGACAACAAACTACCCCGAGCCCACGGTGTTGTGTTCGTCTGGCTGGGCGCTGTCCCTCGCCAATGCCGAGTATAGCGAACTGGATGCATGCCGGCCGGGCCGGCTTCGTGTGCGGGTCTGGTCTGGCGAAATGCGCGTTGATCTGTTCACGGGCGCCCCCGCAGATCTGACGCGCCAGTTGGGCGCGCGCTTCGGGCCGCGCCAATCCCTGCCAGATTGGGCGCTGGGGGGCGCGATCGTTGGCCTCAAGGATGGCGACCGCAGCTTCCAGCGCTTGGAACGGCTGCTTGACGCCGGCGCGGCGGTTTCGGCCATCTGGTGCGAGGATTGGGTGGGGATTCGCCAAACCAGCTTCGGGCGGCGGCTGTTTTGGGACTGGCAGTGGAACGCCCAACGCTATCCCGCCCTGCCAGAGCGGATGAGCGCGTTGAAGGCGCGCGGCATTCGGTTTCTGGGATACGTCAACCCCTATCTCGCCATCGACGGCCCGTTGTTCGCCGACGCGGCGGCGCGCGGTTTTTTCGCCCGACAACTGCATACCGATGCGCCCTATCTGGTCGATTTTGGCGAGTTCGAAGCGGGCGTAGTTGATTTCACCAATCCCGCCGCCGCGGCCTGGTTTGCCGAGGAGGTGATCGGCCGGCGCATGCTCGATTTCGGCCTTGACGGATGGATGGCTGATTTCGGCGAATACCTGCCCGTCGATCTCCGGCTGCACGATGGCGATCCCATGCAGGAGCATAATCGCTGGCCAGTGCGCTGGGCGGAAGTCAACGCCCGCGCCGTGGCGTCGCGTGGCAAGACGTGCGAGGTCGTCTGGTTTATGCGCGCGGGCCACACCGGTGTGCAGGCGCATTGCCCGTTGCTTTGGGCGGGCGATCAGTCGGTCGATTTCAGCCGCCATGATGGGATCGGCACGGTCATCACCGCCGCCCTTTCCTCAGGTCTTGTCGGCAACGCCTTCAGCCATTCTGACGTGGGCGGCTACACCAGCCTTTTTGGCAATGTGCGGACGGCCGAACTGTTGTTGCGATGGTGCGAGCTGGGCGCTTTCAGCCCGGTTATGCGGACCCATGAGGGGAACCGGCCCGAGGAAAATCTTCAAATCGACAGCACGCCAGAATTGATCGACGGCTTTGTCCGCTGGAGCCGCGTTCACGACAAACTCGCGCCATACACCGCCCAGCTGGTCGCCGAGGCGATCAAGACGGGCCTCCCGGCTCAACGCGCGCTGTTCTTGCACTATCCACAAGACGCCGAAACGTTTGCGATCCAGGACCAGTTCCTGTACGGCGCGGATCTTTTGGTGGCGCCCGTGATCGAAGCTGGTGCAACAATGCGCCGTGTTTATTTGCCTGGCGAAAACGGGCAACGCTGGCAGCATGTTTGGAGTGGGAGAGACTTCCCGTCTGGCTGGTCTGACATAGAGGCGCCCCTGGGTCGACCGCCGGTGTTTTTCCGTTCAGAGAGCGCCTATGCAGCCCTTTTTGCCGAGTTGAGGCAGATCGGAGACAACGCGGTATGAGCAGGCGTGCGAATATCCGCGACGTGGCCGCCCGCGCGGAGGTGGCGGTCAAGACCGTCAGTCGCGTGCTGAACGGGCATCCCTATGTAAGCGATGGGCTGCGGGAGCGGGTAGAGCGGGCGATGGCCGAACTGGATTATCGACCAAGCATCGCCGCCCGCATTCTGTCTGGTGCGAAGTCGAACCAGATCGCGCTGATCCACGACAATCACAGCCCCTATTACATATTTCAGATTCAGAAGGGCTGTTGGGATGTGTGCCACGAAAACGGCATTCGCCTGATTGCCCAGCCCGTTGATGTCGCCGATCCGCGCGTGGGCGAGCAGGTGCGCGGGCTTGTCAGCGAAACGCAAGTGGACGGGATCATTCTATCATCGCCGGTCACGGACTGCGATCCCGTCCTGCGGGCGCTTGAACCGATTAATGTGCCGTTTGTCCGTATTTCTCCCGGCGCCAATCACGCGCTCACCAGCTCGGTGTTCATGGACGACGCCCAAGCCGCTGATGACATGACCACCTATCTCATCAATGCCGGGCATCGGCACATTGGCTTCATTAAGGGGCATACAAATCATCGGGCCTCGGATGAGCGCCTGTTCGGTTATCGCCGGGCCCTTGATCGCTTCGGCGTCCCCTTTGAGCCTCAGCTGGTCGTGGATGGGAAGTTTGACTTTGATTCAGGCGTCTTGGGCGCGCGGACGCTGCTTGATCTGTCGCGAGCGCCCACGGCCATATTCGCCGCCAACGATGACATGGCGGCGGGCGTTTTGGCGATGGCCCATGACCGCGGGATCGCCGTGCCCGGCGCGCTGTCGGTGGTTGGCTTCGATGACACCACCCTGGCGCGGACCGTCTGGCCCCCCCTCACAACCATCCGCCAACCGATGACCGATCTTGCCCAAATCGCCACACAAATCCTTATCGCGGGCGGCGATATCACCCATCGCCGTTTACCCCACGAGCTTGTGGAGCGCGCCACCGTCGCCCCGCCAAAGAGGACTCCGTCATGAGCCAACTCCCCTTGCCACCCGCAAAACGCAGGCTCGGGCAGAGCGAAATCACCATCTCGCCCATCGCCTGGGGCATGTGGAGGCTAACTGAGAATGGCCGTACCTCAGCGGAGGCGGCGCGGCTGGTGCACGCGGCGCTAGATGCCGGCATCACGTTTCTGGATACCGCCGATATCTACGGCTTTGATGGGAAAGTCGGCTTCGGCGATGCGGAAATTTTGTTGGGGCAGGTGATTCAGGCCGAGCCGGGCTTGCGCGAGCGCATGGTCCTCGCCACCAAAGGCGGCATCCGTCCGCCGCTGCCGTATGATCAAAGCCCAGATTATCTGCGCACGGCGATCAACGTCTCGCTGGAGCGCCTGAAGGTTGACACTGTCGATTTGTGGCAGATCCACCGGCCCGATATTCTGGCGCACCCCCAAGAGGTCGCGCGCGCGCTGGACGACGCGGTCGCCGCTGGCAAAGTGCGCAGCTTGGGCGTATCGAATTTCACGGGTGCACAAATCGCGGCGCTGAAACAGCTTCTCGGTCAAAAGCTTGTCAGTACTCAGCCAGAGATCAGCCCGCTGCGGATTGCCCCTTTTGAGAACGGCGAACTCGACCAGGCGATGATGCTGGGGCTGACGCCAATGGCCTGGTCGCCGCTGGGTGGCGGCAGGTTGGCCGCACCTGCAAGCGAGCGCGACAGGGCTGTGGCGGCGGCATTGAATAGTGTGGCCGAAAGCCAAGGCGTGTCCTGCGCCGTCGCCGCCTATAGCTGGCTGATGGCGCATCCCGCGGGCATTGTGCCGATTATCGGTTCTCAGACCCCAGAGCGGATCGCCGAGGGCGCGCAAGCGTGCAGTGTCAGGTGGACGCGGCAGGAATGGTACGCGGTGTTGGTTGCCGCCCGTGGTGAAAGGTTGCCCTGATGACAGACGCCCAACAATGCGAGGTCGCTTGGTTTTCCGCGCTGTGCGACGACGATTACGAATTTCTTGGTGTTCCCGACCCTTATCTGCAATCGAGCTGGGAGCATTGCCGCAATATCGTGCTCCGCGCCGAGGAGGGCGGCTTCGACAATATCTTGTTGCCGTCGGGCTATCAGCTTGGACTGGACACCACCGTTTTCGCGGCGGCGGTTGCGACGCAAGTCAAGCGGATCAAATTGCTTTGGGCGACCCGGATGGGGGAGGACTGGCCCCCGCAGCTTGCGCGTCGGATCGCCACGCTTGACCGTATTCTTGGTCCCAATGCGGCGAGAACCGGCGGAAGGCTCAATGTGAACATCATTTCCTCCGACATGCCGGGCGAGGTCATCGCCAGCGGCCCCCGTTATGCCCGCGCCACCGAGATCATGAAGATCGTCCGCACGCTTCTGAATGGCGAAGCGGTGGATGTTGATGGCGATTTCTACAAGCTGAAGCTTGAGCCCGCGCGCATCGCCACGCTGTCGGGCCGATGCCCACCATTCTATTTTGGCGGTCTTTCCCATGAAGCGCGCGAGTGCGCCGCTGAGGCGTGCGATGTCTATCTGATGTGGCCCGACACCATGGACAAAGTGCGCGAAACCATCGCCGACATGAAGGCGCGTGCGGCCCGCTTTGGGCGTACGCTGAAGTTCGGCTATCGCGTTCACGTGATCGTCCGGGAGACCGAAGACGAGGCCCGCGCCTATGCCGACCGGCTGCTC
Organism: Caulobacterales bacterium; assembly: GCA_044356795.1. Taxonomy (GTDB): domain Bacteria; phylum Pseudomonadota; class Alphaproteobacteria; order Caulobacterales; family Aquidulcibacteraceae; genus JBIKVO01. Next base: position 584 of record JBIKVO010000123.1, on the reverse strand, counting down.
TCAAAACTCGACGAAGATGCTGGCCGCGCCATCCGCGAAAAGTCTCTCGATGCGAAGAACTATGGCGTTCAACGCCAGCAGGAACTGCGCGGCGCAGCCGATGGCGATGGGTTTGTCGAAGACAATCTCTGGACCGGTATTGGTCGGGCGCGCTCGGGCTGCGGCGCGGCCATTGTCGGCACGCCCGACCAGGTGCTCGCCAAACTGCGCGCTTATCGGGCGGCTGGGATCGAGGCGTTCATTTTATCCGGGTATCCACATATGCAGGAAGCCGACATGTTTGCCCGCTATGTTCTGCCGCATATCCAGCACGGGCCACTGACGCTTTAGCCGGCTGTTGAAGTCCGTATCATGGCTCGCAGAGCAAGCCTGCATCTTTTCGGTTGGGCCTCGGCAGCGTATACCCAGTTGCAGTGCAACCGCGCGCGCAAGGAACAAGTGTACGCGTCCGCCGTGACTTTCAATTACCCGTATTTCGCATCCGAATCGATCGGGTGGCGGTGCCGAAAAAACTTGAGTCCGGTGAATCTGTTGTGATTCATTGTTGCGCACCTGATTTGGTTCTTCGAGGTGTGTTTTGGCTG
>JBIKVO010000122.1:0-7890 GCA_044356795.1 Caulobacterales bacterium | reverse complement strand
CGTTTGCGCAAGTTGCATTCCCAAGCGATGCAAAACGGCCTCGTACGCGGGGATCGCTGCGCGAAAAGCAACAGCGTCGCGTGGCAAGGCCCGAAGCGGCGCAACATCCTCCATCGAGACCAGACGGTCGTAAAGACATTGTTCAAGCGAAATCAGCAACGGATTGCCCGCCATACTCGATGTCGCGGAATAAGGACTAGATTGCGCGCCGAGCGGATTGATCGGCAGCATCTGCCAAGCGCTTTGCTCTGCATGCGCCAAACGATCAATAAACGCCTGCGCGCGCGCGCCGATCTCCCCCATACCAAATGGTCCCGGCAGAGAGGTCGGATGGCACAGAACGCCGGCAGTCCGTGGCAAGGGTGATGGGGGCGGCATCAATTTGAACCTCCAGCAGGCGCCGTTGCAGCAGCAGCCCCCACGCCCGCAAAACGCGATTGCGACCACCGCCCACAACCCGTCCGAGTATGGCGGCTTAAGCTGACCCCCGGCTGCGCGTCGGGGCCTTTTACCCACGCCTGCAAATCTCTGCAAATTTTACCATTGCGGCTTGCATAAAATTTCTAATTCCCTTTTGTTTTCCGTGTTTTATGACCCCAGAAAGAGAACTTGCAGTTGCGCACCCTTGCCAACGCCTGCGGCTTCGCGCCAACCTGTGCACCGCGCACATGGCGAGGCGCGACATCGCCGGGCGCAGTTTGGGGGGTGAGCATGGCCGGAATCGGCTTCCGCGATGTGCATAAGCGCTACGGCGATGTGGAGGTTATTCGCCGCCTCGATCTCGCTGTCGGCGAGCGGGAGTTCATGGTGCTGGTAGGGCCATCAGGGTGCGGCAAATCCACAGCCCTTCGGATGATCGCTGGCTTGGAGCAAGCAAGCTTCGGCGACGTGATAATCGGCGACCGTCGCGTGAATGATGTTGCACCAAAAGAACGCGACGTTGCGATGGTGTTTCAAAGCTATGCGCTCTATCCGCACATGAGCGTTCGCGAAAATATTGCCTTTGGACTGATGATCCGAAAACTCGACGCGGCGGAGATCAATCGCCGTGTGCAGGAGGCCGCGCAGACTCTCGGATTGGTTGAAGTCTTAGACCGCAAACCAAAAGCCCTTTCTGGCGGCCAGCGTCAGCGCGTCGCGTTGGGTCGCGCCATGGTTCGCCGCCCGCAAGTTTTTTTGTTCGACGAACCACTCAGCAATCTCGATGCGAAGTTGCGCGTTAGCATGCGCGGTGAAATCGCACGCTTGCAACGCAGCCTTGAAACCACGACGCTTTATGTCACGCATGATCAGACCGAAGCCATGACAATGGGCGATCGCATTGCTGTCTTCGCCCCGATTGCGGAAGCGGGCGAAACAACCCTTAAACAAGTAGGTTGCCCGCTTGATCTCTACGACAGGCCTCAGAATTTATTTGTCGCTCGGTTTATCGGCTCGCCTCATATGAGTCTGTTCGAGGCGGTGGTCGATGAAACGGGCAGCCAGGCGCGGCACACCGCATTTACCGCGCAGGCCCCAGCGGGCGCAAAACCTGGGGCAAAGGTGATGCTTGGTCTGCGCCCGGAAGACGTGCGCCGCGCGGGAGATCATGGCTGGTCGCGACCTATGGCGCTCTCCGCAATTGTGGACTTCGTCGAAACACTTGGCCATGAAGTGATCCTGCATTGCCGTATTGGACCTGACATCGTGCTCGCGAAGATCCACGATCATACGCACCTGCCACGCATGGGCGACGCCATCGCTTTAGAGGCGAATATCGACAAAATTCATTATTTCGACACGACAACGGAACGGCGTTTGGAGAGAACCGCGTCATGATGGATCGCGGCGCCTCCATATCGCGCCGATCGGTGCTGTTCGGCGCAGGCGTCACAAGCTTGGCAGCATGCGCACGCCCATCGCAACGCAATGAATTGGTGATTTGGCACGCCTACCGCGGCCGCGAAGCCGAAGCCCTCCTCGCCGCGATCGATTTGTATCATCAACGCAAATCGGCGAGCGAAGCCCGCGTGCGCGCAGTGCCCATCCCGTTTGACGCCTTCGCCGACAAAATCAGCGCGACGATCCCGCGCGGCAAAGGACCGGACCTGTTTATCTTTGCCCATGAACGGCTGGGCGGCTGGGTTGAAGGCGGGCTCACTGTAGAGCCAATTGGTTTTTGGGTAACCGAGGCAATGCGGTCGCAGTGTTTGCCCGGATTGTTCGAAGCCCTGACATACAAAGGCGAAGTGTTCGGCTTGCCTCTCAGCTTTAAATCCGTCGCCCTAATCTACAACCGAGGCTTGTCGCCGGATCCGCCGCGTACGACCGCCGATCTTGTGATCCAAGCGGCCGCATTGACTGATACGCCGAGCGGTCGGTACGGACTTGCGTATACCTTTGATGATTTCTTCTATCATGCTGCCTTGCAGAATGGATTCGGTGGCGGCGTGCTCGATGCCAACGGCGCGCCAATTCTGAACCATCCCAGCAATATCGAAGCCGCGAATCTCATGTTGCGTTGGAAAAACAGCGCACCGCGGATGCCTGACGAGCCAAGCTTTGCCTTGATCCAATCACTTTTCAACCAAGGCCGCGCTGCGATGACAATTTCCGGCCCGTGGTTTCTTGGCGAGGTCAACAAGAGCATTGACGTCGCTGTGGCGCCTCTGCCGCTTCTCAGTGAAGCACGCGGCGCGCCGATTCGCCCTTGGCTTGCTATAGAGGGGATATTCATCTCGCCTGGCAGCCCACGCACAGAAGAAGCGTTTCGCTTTGCCTCGTTCTTGTGTGGTGAAGAAGCGGGGCTCTTGCTCGCGCGCGATGGCGGCCAACTCCACGCCAATCGCGCCATTTATGAGGACGCAACGATGCGCAGCAATGCTATCGCAACGGCATTCCGCACACAGCTTGAAACCGCAACACCGATGCCAAACATCCCGGAAATGACGCCAATTTGGTCGCCGGCAGACAAGGCGATGAAGCGGATTGTTAAAGGCGAATCTTCACCCGAAGCCGCATGGAACAAAGCGCAAGCTGAGGTCGTTGAAGCCATAGCTGCTTTGCGAGACCCGGCATGACAGCAGAGACTGCCGCCAACCCGGGTAATCAGTTCGCATGGGCGGCCGCCATCGGTGGGTTGGTGTTCTTGTTGCTGGCAGCTTTACTGCTGGATCACGCGGCCCGTGATGTAAACGCACGATCATCCGCCGCCATCGCTCAAGATAGCGCGCTGACACTGGCGCGGCTTGCGCAATCGGCAAACGCCGATCGGGACGCGCCCGCGCGTTTGGCAATGGCCGCAGAGCGCATTGTAGCGGCCCTACCAATCGGGGCAACCGCGCGCATAATCAATCTTGACACGCGCACACTGATCGCTTCGACAGACCCTGAAGACCGGAAACTTGGCCCCGCCCCCCGCGCGCTCGCACCGAGCGAGAAGACGATATTTGACCGTGGTCGTGCTTTGGGCCGTGCGAAGAGCGAGACGTCGATCATCGCCACTGGCGCCAACGCCAACGGCGCTGTTGTAGCAATTGCGGGCGCTTCAGTGCGCACCCATGGCAAATTGACCGGGGCCGTGGAAGTCAGCGCTGCGATCACGAAAAGAGAGAGCGCAACAGAACTGCCAGCGCCGACAGTCATCGCCGTCTTTGCGCTTGCGCTGGCGGCCTTTGTCTGGACAGCGACATCCGTTCGTCGGCGCGTCAACGGTGTGGCGTTTGTGGCGCTCGGCTGCGCCGTCGCTTTCACCGCGATAGGGGGCCTTGGATTTGTTGGTGACGCTGAGGTCGCCGCCAATCTAGCGATAGGCGGCGCGCATACCGCTCTGCTTCATACAGAAGCCGCTGTGCGATCGGAATTCGGTTGGCTCGCAGAAACCTCGTCCCCTTCGCAGCCCGCCAAGATCCCTTTTGTCGAGCATGACGCCTCATCGCTTTGGTACAGCCTGATCGCCGCGAGCGCACTGGGCGTCGCAATTGGCGCCTTCATTGGCTTTGGCGCCGCCGCCGCGTTATGGCGCGTCATTATCAACAACCGCACCGCCTACATCTACTTGGCGCCCGCCATGATCGGGATGTTGGTGTTGTCGATCTTTCCATTTTTGTATGGCGTTTCATTGAGCGTCACCAACACAACGTTGCTCAATCAGGATCAAGCTTTTGCAGAACGCTTCGTCGGTTTCGCAAACTATGCGGCGATCCTCGGTGACTTTGACGTGATCAAGGGCGCGGGCGCCAACGCCGTTATTGACTACGCCAACTTCTATTGGACACTTGGCATTACGATCGCCTGGACGCTCGTAAACGTTGCGATCGGTATTGGTGTTGGGCTTGCGCTCGCCTTGTTGTTGAACATCAAAGGGCTGCGCGGCGCCGGTATCTATCGCTCGCTGCTGATCCTGCCATGGGCTATCCCAAACTATATCACCGCGCTCACATGGAAAGGCATTTTCCATCCGCAGTTCGGCTCCGCGAATCAGGTGGTGCAAGCGTTTGGCGGCGACCCAATTGGCTGGTTTGATTCTGTTTGGCCGTCTTTTTTAACCGGGGTCATCACCAATGGATGGCTCAGTTTTCCATTCATGATGATTGTTTGTCTGGGAGCCTTGCAAGCGATCGACGAAGACATGTACGAATCGGCACGCATCGATGGCGCTTCGCCCTGGCAGCGCTTCAGGCACATCACCCTGCCGTCGCTGATGCCGGCTCTGGTTCCCGCGGTGATCGTATCGGTGATCTGGACGTTCAACATGTTCAATGTGATTTATCTAGTCTCTGGCGGGCAACCAAGCGGGTCTACAGAAATCCTGGTTACCCGCGCCTACAAGGTCGCATTTGAGGAATACCGTTATGGCTATGCGGCCGCCTATTCGGTCGTCATCTTTGCGCTTTTGCTGATTTACAGCACGCTACAAGTGCGATCGAGCCGCTCGCTGGAGACAGCGCGATGAAGCCGGATACCATGCCCAAAGCCCGCTGGCGCGACCATGCCGGGCTGCATCTATTCATCTGGATCCTTATTGCGTTGCTGCTTTATCCGGTGGCGTTCGTCATGGCGCTCGCGTTCAGCGGCGAACAAACCATCGCCATCGCGACGCTCCCGGAAAATCCCGGGTTTTGGGAACGGATGCGCGCAGCGCTTCCCGCGCCGCAGACTTGGTCGCTCGACAATTTTGTCGGCCTTTTGTATGATCAACCCTTCGCAAGCTGGATGCTGAACAGCATCATTGTTGCCGGCGCCACAACGGCCATCGGTGTATTGTTTGCATGCACTGCGGCCTATGCGTTTTCGCGTATGCGCTTTCCGGGTCGTGCGTCGGCAATGATGATTTTCCTTGTCACGCAGATGTTTCCGGGCACGCTGATGCTGTTGCCGCTGTACATCATTGTCGCAGGTTGGCTTGGCTTGTCCAATTCTTATCTCGGCCTCATTTTGGTTTACGCTGTCACAGCAATTCCGTTTTGCGTATGGATGTTGAAAGGCTATTTTGACACCATTCCCGTCGAGATCGAAGAAAGCGCCTTGATGGACGGTTGCTCACCTGCGCGCACATTTTTTTTGATCGTATTGCCCCTAGCGCGCCCCGCTGTAGCGGTAACTGCACTTTTCTCCTTCATGACAGCGTGGAACGAATTCGTGCTTGCCGCCACCTTCCTGGAAGACTCGGAAAGCTACACCGCGCCTGTCGGCCTGCGCTTCTTCGTCAGCGAATATGCCTCGCAATGGGGCTATTTCGCAGCGGGGTCGGTCCTGGTATCGATCCCAGTCGTGATCTTGTTCCTGGCGCTCAATCGCTTTCTTGTTTCCGGCCTGACCGCGGGCGGCGTGAAAGGTTAGGCGACGTTGGCGCTGTACCGGGGCGCGGTTGCGCTCCGCCTTAGATTTCAGGCGTCTCGTACAAGGCATCAGGCTCGACGCCCCAACCTCAAGTGCGCGCTTGCAAATTTTTGTCATACATTGCAAAGAGTTTCAGCGTCGACTTAGGCGCCAGATGTCTCGCGCCTAATGCTTGTTTAATATTGCATCCTTGAGGTGAAGACAGCCATGTCTAGGGCGTCAACACGGCTGGAAGACCTCGCTAAACGCGCCGGTGTTTCAATCTCAACGGCGTCGCGCGCGCTCAACGACCATCCCGGCGTCAACCGCCAAACCAAGCAGAGTATTTGGCGACTTGCGCTCGAGATGAACTATCCCTTCCGGCGCGACATGCCGGCCGGGCCAATTGGCGCAGACGCGGTGATTGCTGTCGTAGTCCCACGACCTCAAGCACGCGACGCCGCGCGCGCCGATCCATTCTTGCATGAATTAATCGGCGGCGTGGGCGCGGCTGCACGAGAACGCGATTGCGACATTCTTCTCTCGCATGTCTCACCGCAATCGCTCGATGATCTCACTGAGGTGATGACAACAAGCCGCGCAAAGGGCGTGATCTTTCTCGGGCAGAGTTTATTGCACGCCGCGTTTAATCGCCTTGCCGCACAACACGGGAATTTCGTTGTGTGGGGCGCAGCCTTACCGGACCAGGACTATTGCTGCGTTGGCAGCGACAACACGCTTGGCGGGCGACGCGCAACAACGCATCTCGCGCGACTTGGACGCAAACGCATCGCGTTTCTGGGCGACACATCGGCCATTGAAGCCATGCAACGCTATCGCGGATATCTTGACGGTTTGGAGCAGGCAGGCCTCCCCTTTGACCCAACACTCACGGCGCCGGTGCATTTCGAAGTCGAAAGCGCACAAAGCACCATGCACACAATGCTGGCGCAAGGCATTGAGTTTGACGCTGTCGTTGCGGCAAGCGACTTGATTGCCTTGGGCGCATTGCGCGCTTTGCGACAAACTGGCCGCAGTGCGCCTAAAGACATCTCAATCATCGGATATGATGATGTCGCCTTTGCGCGGCTGGGCATGCCGGCGCTGAGCACAATCTCGCAAAATGCCGCGCGTGCGGGCAAGTTGATGGTGGCAAAGCTTTTGGACAGTGACGGCCGTAGTCACGCCGCTTCCGAGCGATTGCCGACTGATTTGATCATCCGTGAATCCTGCGGCGGCTGAGGCCAAGCCTTCCAACGTCCGCAAACAACCGCTTGCCCCGCGCCATCCCAGCAGGAATTGTGCATTGCAGCGGCTCGCGATAGGCGTGTTTTTATGCCTACGGTGAACCTTTCAAATACCCACATATCCGGACGCTCCAATTTCGGCGCCGCGTTCGAGATCGGTCAGCCGCGCAAAGCCGCGCCAGATGAAGACATTGCGGGGCGATAGATCACCGGCGCGAGCCAAAAAGCCGCCGAGTCGCGACAGCTTGGTGAGGCAGAAGGCGAGCGTGCCGGGGCGACATCGGCGTTTTCCGGGGTCGCTGATCAAGCGATCGAGCAAGCCGATTTCGCTTGTCGTGAATGCGGTTTGCGGCGGCGCGACGAGCGCGGAACATTACGTCGGTCAGCCCGCAGGGACTGCGCCGCCTTGCGTGGGGCACGCCCGCGCCTTACCGCCGCCAGCCAGACGCAAGCCTTCGATCTCGGCCGCCCCGAAGCGCGGAAGGAACAGACCGGCACACTCCGCTCGACCGCGAGATCGGCCACCGCCTGCGCGAGCGCGCCGCCGGGCTCGAAGTTGCGGGCTTTGATCAGCCGACGAAGGAGGCCATCGCCGCCCGCCAGCTCTGGCTTGTCGAGCGCGGCGATATGGCGGCGTCAGCCGATGGCCCCGCCTTCACCCCGCGCGGCTGGGCGCGCCTGCGAGGCCGCGACCTGACGCTCAGCCTGCGCGAGCAATTGGGCGTAGCGAGCCCCTCTGCCGGCGCCACAGCGGCGCACATTGGAGGCGGTGCGGGTTCCGGGGCACTTCGGCACCTGATTCCGAGATGAGTTCGGCGCCCGGTTCCGAAATGACCTCGGCACT
>JBIKVO010000121.1:0-7935 GCA_044356795.1 Caulobacterales bacterium | reverse complement strand
CAGGTATGTTCGCGTCAGGTATGTTCGCGTCAGGTATGTTCGCGTCAGGTATGTTCGCGTCAGGTATGTTCGCGTCAGGTATGTTCGCGTCAGGTATGTTCGCGTCAGGTATGTTCGCGTCAGGTGCGTTCGCGTTCGGTGAAGCGCGAGATCCAGGCTTTCAGGATGACGGCGGCGCCGCCGCTTCAGTGTCGCAATCGCTCCCGCAAGCGGGCGATCTCTTCCTTGAGCTTGAGTTTCTGTCGTTTCATTTCGCTGATCTTGACCAGATCAGCCGCGGGGCGGCGGGTTTCAGCCTCGATCTGGGCGTCCAGATCACGATGACGATGGTCCAACTCGCGAATCCGCGATTCGACAGCCATGCTTGCGCCTCCTTCGTTCAAGGCATAGCGAGTGAATCACGGAAAAACCGGCCTGTCGCCTCACAAGTTGTTGCAGCATCTCAATCATGATTTTGGCCTCAAGGTGAGGCGGTTGGCGTCGTCTGGTGCGCCATCCACCCCCCAATCATCGCGAATTTGTACATACGCCCCCTTGGCCCAAAGCGGGGCAAGATCGCCATAATGGGGTGAACGCGGATGCCCGCTTTGCCCAGGCGCGACCATGAATTGCGAGGCGTTCAGATCGGCGAAATCCACTACCATGCGCAGGCCGGCGGCGTGAACGGTGGCGTAGCCATCGCGCACATGCCAGTTGCGCGCGACATTCACGCTGGTGCCGCTGCCGCCGAACGGAACCTCCACGGTAAAGCTCTCGCCCACCAGCGGCAGGCCCGACCATACCAGATTGCGGAACCGCGCCGCGTGCGCCTTGCCCCAGCCCCAGCCGGCCGGATCAGACCCGCGTTCGCGCACCAAAACGGCCGCAGCCTCATCCATCGCGGCGCCGAAGGTTTCAGCGCAGGTCTCCACCGGCGTGCTGCCTTTCACATCGCACCACGCCGCCGGCAGCGCGCCATTGGCGACGCCATCCAGAAACAGCTCCCGCGGGCCCTGGAATTCCTTGAACAGCGTTTCGCCCAATTCATCGCCATACACCGCCTTGCCCAAGGCGCGCAGCCAATAGGCAAATTGCGTCGCCGCGGTGCTGTCGGCGGCGGCATTGGCGTCCCAGGCGGCGAGGGCGGTTTGCATTGCTTTGCCGGCGTCGGTCTTGGGGGCGGCCTGCGCGATCGCCGACGCCAGACGCTGCGGCAGCAAGGCGTGCAGATCGGTCTGCAACGCGGCCGCACGGGCGGCGTTGTGGGCGCTGTCTTTGGCAAGGGCTGCATCAATCAGCGTCACGCGGTAGGGATCGTGCCCGCCCGGCATCGGATAGCCAAAGTCTTTCGGGGTTTGCAAATTATTGGCGGTGGCGAAATAGCCGCTCGCCGGGTTTTTCGCCATCAGGCGCTGGGGGATCTCGCCAGCCCAGGCGCCCTCGGCGTCACGTGCGGGAAAGCGCCCCGGCGAAATCAGGCCGATAGCGCCGGCGCTATCGGCGACAACGAGATTTTGCGGCGGCGCCGTCCAGGGCTGCAAGGCGGCGAAATATGCCTCCACCGTCTTGGCTTTCGCGCCGCGGAACACCGCTTCCGCCACGCCATTATTGGGATCATTCGCAATGGTGCGGATCACCACAGGGGTGTCGCCATAGGCCGCTTTGTAGCTTTTGTCGCTGGCCCACCAGCGCGGCTCCATCACCGCGCCTTCGGCGGTGCGGCGGATCGTGATGGCCACCTCGCGTTGAAACAAGCCCATCATGTTCACCCGGATCACGTCCTGGGTCTCTGTGACGGCCATCGCGTCGGTGAGCGGGGTTTCGTCGGCGGCGTCGACTTGATGGGTGGTCGTGCCCCAGGCGAGGTGCTGGGTGCGTCCGATCACGATCATCGGCGCGCCTGGCAAAGAGGCGCCGATCAGCGGGCCGTCTGGCCCCTGCAGGCGCGACAGATAAAACGGGCCGGGCGCGGCCAGGGGCAAATGCGGATCATTGGCAAGCACCGGCTTGCCCGTACCGGTGCGGTTGCCGGCCACCACCCAGGCGTTGGAGCCGGGGCCCTGGACATCGCCAACACGGCCAGGAGCGGGTGCGGGCGCGGGCTTTGCGGCGGTTGGGCCAGCCTGCGTCGCTGCGGCAAGATCGGCGCTGGCATAACTGCGCGCGGCCCAATCGGGGGTCGCGGGCATGAAGTGCGCCAATTGCTCCGGCGACAGCACGGTTTTCAGCATCGCCATCCGGCGCTCGCTTTCGCCGCCGCCGGTGAGCCCGTCGGTCATGGCCAGCGAAACCGCCAGGCTGTCCACCGGCGCCCACGGCGCCGGTTTGGCGAAGAACAAGGCATATTCGGCCGGCTCCGGCATGGCGGCCAGGGCGGCGTTTACGCCTTCGGTATAGGCGGCCAGCATGGCCTTGGCTTCGGGGCTGAGGCGGTCATGCTGCGCTTGCGCGGCGCCGCTCCAACCCATGATGCGGGCGCGGGCGTCCATCTCGATGGCGCGGTCGCCCACCACCTCGGCAAGGCGGCCCTGCATCGCGCGGCGGGTCAGATCCATTTGCACGAAGCGGTCTTGGGCATGGGCATAGCCAAGGCCGCGATAGAGATCGGCGTCGCTGCCTGCGAAGATGTGCGGCACGCCATAGCGGTCGCGCACAATCTCGATCACGCCGTCGGCGCCGGGCATGGCCGCTTCGCCCGAAATCGCCGGCGGGGCGGCGTTCAGGCGGTTGTTGAGATGCACGGCAAAGCCGCCCAGTCCGGCCGCCCCCAGCGCCAAAAGCGCGCCGACGCCGATTACGATCGGCTTGATCCAACCCCGCATGGCGTTTCCCTTTTTGTGTGTGGTGTTTTTTCAATTGGTAGGCCATTGCCAGTCGGGACGCCAGTCGGTGAGCCAGTCGGGGCGCCAGTCGGGTGCGCCAATTGGGAGCCCGAATGGGGCTTTGGTTGAACGACACTTGTCATGATCTCGCCCGGCGCCTACGGTTCGCGCCAGGTCTTTTGGGAATCGGGTATGGCGGCCGACGACGGCATAGACGGCGACGATGTCGTCCACAGCCAGATCGATGACACGCCGGCGGTTCGGGCGTTGCGCATTCGTTTGCATGAATTGCGCGAAGAACACCGCGCCTTGGATTCAGCGATTGCGGCGCTGATGGCGCAGACCGGCTCGGACGCGATCCAAGTGGCGCGGCTGAAAAAGCGCAAATTGGCGCTGCGCGACCAGATCACGTGGGTCGAAGATCAATTGCGGCCGGACATCATCGCCTGAGCGACCCGTTGCGGCATGAGCGCCACACAGAATCGTCCGGATACGGACCGGATGCAACGCCGCGTTGGAAATTGTGACGACTCTGATAAAGGCTGCCTCGTCCGCGCTGTTGCCGCGGTAAAGCCTGGGGTCGCACGCCATGAAGCTGATGTCCGGCAACGCCAATGGCCACCTTGCCCAGGCGATCTGCGATTATCTCGATGCGCCGCTGACGCGCGCCGATGTGCGTCGCTTCAAGGATGGCGAAATCTTCGTTTCCATTGAAGAGAATGTCCGCGGCGAAGATGTGTTTGTGATCCAGAGCACGTCGGCGCCGGCGAATGACAATCTGATGGAGCTGTTGATCTGCATTGACGCGCTGGTGCGGGCGTCGGCGCGGCGGGTGACGGCGGTAATCCCCTATTTCGGCTATGCCCGGCAGGATCGCAAAATGGGCGGCCGCACGCCGATCTCGGCCAAGCTGGTGGCCAATCTGATCACCACCGCGGGCGCTGATCGCGTACTGACGCTGGAATTGCATGCCGGTCAGATCCAGGGCTTTTTCGACATCCCCACCGACAATCTGTTCTGCACCCCGGTGATGGAGCGCGACATTCGCAGCAAATATGGCGCGGAGGCGGGGGATTTGATGATCGTGTCGCCGGATGTGGGCGGTGTGGTGCGGGCCCGCGCGCTGGCCAACCGCCTGGGTGCGGATCTGGCTATTGTCGATAAGCGCCGCGAAAAGGCCAACGAAAGCGAAGTGATGAATGTCATCGGCGATGTGAAGGGCCGGCGCTGCATCCTGTTTGACGATATCGCTGACACCGCGGGCACGCTGTGCAATGCGGCGGCGAAACTGAAGGAAACCGGCGCAAAAAGCGTGGCCGCCTATGTGTGCCACGGGGTGTTGTCGAACGGCGCCATTGCGCGGGTGGAAAAGAGCGAGCTGGACGAACTGGTGATCACCAATTCGATCCTGCAGGCGCCGGAGCGCCGCAGCGACCGCGTGCGTGTGATCAGCGTAGCCGCGCTGATGGGGGAAGCGATCCGCCGCATCGCCAACGAAGAAAGCGTGTCAAAGCTGTTTGATTAGGCCGCACGCTCCAATGATACACCGCGATGGTCGGGCGGCCCGTGACCATGCACCAAATTGGTCATTCGGGCATGGCGATCTGATCCCATCGGATCGGCCTGTGCCCCAGGCGCATACGGGTTGCCTGCCAGCGACAGGCAACCCGCCCCGCGACCTCAATATTTCGCCTTCACCTCAAAGCCCACCATCCGCGGTGCGCCGCGCACGAAAGTCGGCAGGCCCAAGGTGTCGCCGGTATTGCCGGCGTCGAGCAGATAATCCTCATCGGTCAGGTTGGCGATAAAGGCGCCGATCTCCACCGCGCTGTTCTCCGGCGTGTAGGCGAGGCGCAGATTGACCAGCGCATAGCCATCCTGGCGCTCATCGACGGTGGTGTCGGCCAGCGTCGGGAACAGCGGCTGCTGCAGGGTCGCGCGGTCATTGTTGTCGTCGAAGAACACGTCGGACTGATAGGTTACGCTTGGGGTGACCCGCAGCACGCCATGGCCCCACAGCGGCGCTGAGACCGTCGCGCCCAGCGCCACCGAATGCTCCGGCGAGAGGCGGAAGCGATTGCCCTTGCGGGCGCCGCTGTCGAACTGCGCATCATTGTAGGCATAGTTGCTGAACATTTCGAGCAGATCGCCGGCGCGCCAGAAAACAGAGCCCTCAAAGCCGATTGCCGATGCGCTGCCGGCATTGATCGTGACGATCTGCAGGCCTTGGAAGGCCGTCGTTTGGAAATTCGCGTATTCATAAGTGAACACCGACGCATCATACAGGAGCGCACCGCCCAACGCCTGACCGCGCAGGCCCAGCTCCAGGCTGTCGACCTCTTCGGCCGGCGTGATGGTGGTGAGCGCGCTGGACCCTGGCGCCTGACCCGGCGTCGCCGAGATCACATCCGGGCGGCGACCGCGGGCATAGCTGGCCCATATGCTGAGATCGTCGCTCAGTGTGTAGCGCGTGACGAGCCGCCAGGTGATATCGTCAAACGCGCCGGAGCGGCGCACGCCCGCAGCAGCCGTCGGCTGCACGAACAGGCCAAGCGGCAGTGGCGTGGCGCCGGTCGTGGCGATCTGCGACACCACCGCCGATTGTGTCGCGGGCGGCAGGCTTGGCAGCGCCAGCACCGTGCCCAGGATCGAGCCGCCATTGAGCGGGCCGGCGCTGACGCTGCTTTCCTTGTCGTCCTGTGTCCAGCGCAGGCCGCCTGACACCTCCCATTGCGGCGTCAAAGCCCAGGTCACATCGCCATAGAGATCAAATGCGGTGGTTTCGGCGCGGTTGGTGTAGGCCTCATAATGGTTGGTTTTCAGACGTGGCGCGATGGCCCCCGCAGCCCCCGCCGACAGGCCAAGGCCCTGCAGCGCCAGCGTTGCCTGCGCATCCGTGATCGCCGGTTGCGGATTGGGCCGCGCCAGCACGCCCGTGGCCAGACCCAGCACAAAGCGCTCGTTCCACATCAGCGGCACGCGCTGACGGCCGGTTTCGTTCAGCCAGCTTGCCCCGGCAAACCATGTGATCGGGCCGCCATCGTCGTAATTGAGCCGGAACTCCTGGCTCCATTGCCGGCCTTTGGCGTCTTCGCCGGCCATGAGGATCGGGTTTTGCGACCCGTCTGGATCGAAGATTTCCAGCGATTGGAAATCACGGAAGCCGCTGATCGACGACAGTGAAAGCGCGTCGTTGATGCGCCAGTCCGCCAGCACCGTGCCTGAGGTGACGCGGCGATCGAGACCGATCGCGCGATCGCCTTCAAAACCCGGCGCTGAAATATTCAGGGCGGCGGTGGTGAAGGGCGAGGTGTCGCCGCCGGGCGGGTTGAAGGCGCGGCTTTTGAACGGGACGCCGCTATTGTCGTCGCGCTGGGTGTTGAAGATTGCGGTGAGCGACAGATCGGGATCGATCGCCCACAACAGGCTGGCGCGGATGGCGTCCATTTCAACGCCGCCCAATTGATCTCCGCCCAGCGCATTGCGCACCGCGCCTTCCCGGCCGCGATAGGTTCCAGCCACCCGCGCAGCCAGCGTGCCTTCCACGATCGGCGCATTGATCACGCCGGTGAGGCCAAGGGTTTGGAAGTCGCCCCAGCGCAGGGCGCCCGACACTGCCGGCGCATCCAAGGCAGGTTTGTTCTGGATCACATTGATGCCGCCGATCAGCGCGCCGCGGCCAAACAGCGTCGCCTGTGGGCCTTTCGCCACTTCAATCCGCGCGACATCGAACAGCTCAACATAAGAACCGCGCGACTTCGACACCGAAACGCCGTCCTGGAAGATCGCCACCCGCGGTTCGCTGAATGCCTCGCCGGAATCGGTGGTGATGCCGCGCAGCGACACCGCGGGATTGTTGGGTGATTGTTCCTGGATTTCCAAACCCGGCGTCAGCAGGGCGAGTTCATCCAGTTTCGTTACGCCCAGTGTTTCCAGGAAATCCTGGCCATAGGCCGAAATCGCGATCGGCACATCGATCAGCGCCTGTTCGCGCTTTTGCACGGTGACAATGATGTCAGGCGCAAGCTCGCCGGCGCCTTCAGTGTCAGGCGCAATCTCGGGCGCGCTGGCGGGGGCTGGCGTTTGGGCTGCAGCCGGCAAAACGGGCGCGGCTAGCACGGTGGCGAGCGCCAAAAGCGGCGACCATGATTTTTTCATTGCGGGCTCCAGCCAGTGAAAGTGTCAACGCTGTCCTGTGTGGCGCAGCCCAATAGGCTTTGTTCGCAACAGCGAAGTGTCGGTTCTTTATCGACTGTATGACAGCCGTACTTGCCGGACGGGAAAGGATCGGAAACAACGCATCATGGATGACGATGACGACCCAGACGACGGCAAAACAAGCAACGCCCCCTCAGACGGCCCGATCGCCGCCGCGATCGCCACCGTGATCGCCGATGTGGCGGGCGAACGGATCGATGCGCTGTTGGCGCGCGCGCTGCCGGATGTGTCGCGCTCGCGCATTCAGGGATTGATCGGCGCTGGAATGGCGCTGGTGGATGGCGCGCCGCTGAAAGCCGCGTCCGACAAAAGCCGCTTGGGCGCTGTTTATACGCTGCGTCTTCCCCCGCCGGAACCCGCCGCACCACAACCCGAAGCGATCCCGCTGTCGATCGTGTTTGAAGATGCTGCATTGATCGTGATCGACAAAGCCGCCGGCATGGCGATGCATCCCGCGCCCGGCGCGATGCGCGGCACTTTGGTGCATGCTTTGCTGGCGCATTGTGGGGATAGTCTTTCCGGGATTGGCGGGGTGGCGCGGCCGGGCATCGTGCACCGCATCGACAAAGACACCACCGGTTTGGTTGTTGTTGCAAAGCATGATGGTGCGCACGCAGCCCTTGCAGCGCAATTCGCCAAGCACAGCATCGAGCGCATCTACTACGCCATCACGCGCGGCGCGCCCCAGGCGCGCCATGCAGTGATCGACACGCACCTCGCCCGCAGCCCGGATGATCGGCGCAAACAAGCGGTCACCACGTCCACCGCGCACGGCAAACGCGCGATCACCCATTATTGGACGATTGAAGCCTTTGGCCAAATCGATGGGCAGGCGATTGGTCGGCCGGCGGCGGCGTTTGTGGAATGTCGGCTGCAAACCGGGCGCACGCATCAAATCCGCGCACATCTGGCCCAT
>JBIKVO010000185.1:0-6267 GCA_044356795.1 Caulobacterales bacterium | reverse complement strand
CGATTTCGGCGCTGCCCTTCACTTTTTGCGCTTTGCTCTTGAGATCAGCGACCACCGCGACAACGGCTTTGTCCACGCCGCGCTTCAGGTCCATCGGGTTGCGGCCGGCGGCCACAGCCTTCATGCCTTCGCGCACGATCGATTGCGCAAGCACGGTGGCGGTGGTGGTGCCGTCGCCGGCTTCATCGTTTGTCTTGCTCGCCACTTCGCGCAGCATCTGCGCGCCGAGGTTCATGAACTTATCTTCGAGTTCGATTTCCTTCGCGACCGTCACGCCATCTTTGGTGGTGCGCGGGGCGCCAAAAGACTTTTCGATCACGACGTTGCGGCCTTTGGGACCAAGCGTCACCTTCACGGCGTTGGCGAGGATATCCACGCCCGCCATGATACGTTCGCGCGCATCCGCGCCGAATTGAACAATTTTCGCAGCCATTGTGCTGTGTCCTTGGTTTGCATTGAATGTTGGAAAGACAGGCAGACTGGCAGTCGCTATTGGGGCGGTCTGCGGCGCTGTAGGTCAGATGCAACTGCCCCCAGCCCCCAGCCCGGCGCTGCCGCGGCGCTTAAGCCGCCTTCTTGCCCTTCGCGACGCCTTCAACGACGCCCATGATGTCGGACTCTTTCATGATCAAGAGCTCTTCGCCATCAACCTTGACTTCCGTGCCGGACCACTTGCCGAACAGGATGCGGTCGCCGACCTTCACGTCGAGCGGGATACGCTCGCCATCTTCGTCGCGCGCGCCCGGGCCGACGGCGACGATCTCGCCCTCTTGCGGCTTTTCCTGCGCGGTATCAGGGATGATGATCCCGCCCTTGGTCTTTTCTTCTTCTTTCACGCGCTTCACGAGCACGCGGTCATGCAGGGGACGAAAATTCGCCACTGGACGCTCCTTGAGGTTCAATTATGCCAAAGCAATGACGTGGCGGCCAGGAATGACCCCGCGATTAGCACTCGCGCCGGTCGGCTGCCAACGCGGCTCAGGTAAGGGGGCGGTGCGAAAGCGTCAAGGGGGCGCAGGCCCGCGAAAGCGACAAACCCGCGCAAAAAGCGACATCGCACCGCACTGTGGTCGCGTTGCGGTTGCCCCCGCCGGACCGGGAGTGTAGGCGGGGCCGACAGTTTGAGAGGGCGTTTGATGGTTGGCCGCCGGGGCGCACTGCATGGCAAGGTTTCGGGTCCTGGCGTGGCCACGGCGATCGGGCTTGCGGCGCTGGGCGTGTCTGCCTGCACGTCCACGCCGGCCCCGTCTGCGCCATCGGCGGCCGTCGCGGCCTGGACGTCGCCGCCCCCGACATCGCCGACCATTTCAGCGCGGATTGTGCGGGGTATCGCGGTCCTGGCGCCGGCGGATGCGGGGCGGGCGGCCACGCCGGCAAGCCTTGAGCAACTGAGCCGTGAGCGTGGCCAACAGGGCGCCGGTGATGGCCGTCAAAAAGCCGTGCGCGCTGCATTGACGCCTGTGCTGAAAGCGCGTGGTGGGCGCACGGCGCCGCTATTGGCGGCGCAGACGCAGGCCGCGCTCAACACACCGACGCAACAAAGGAGTGGATCATGAGGGCGGCTGTTTGGGCGGCGGGCTTGTTGTTAGCCTTGTCGGCATGTTCACCGCCGCT
Organism: Caulobacterales bacterium; assembly: GCA_044356795.1. Lineage (GTDB taxonomy): Bacteria > Pseudomonadota > Alphaproteobacteria > Caulobacterales > Aquidulcibacteraceae > JBIKVO01. Next base: position 4,653 of record JBIKVO010000185.1, on the reverse strand, counting down.
GGCCGGCCGCACGGATGCCACCGGTGCGGCCGATCCATCGTTATCGCAAACGCGAGAGGACCTGGCGCGCGAGGCGTTCGAAGCCGGCGGGCACCAAAAGCGCATGGTGCAGAGTGTGCGCCAGGTTTTGGCGCCGCTGGGCAATGATCGTCGCGTGCAGATTGTCATCGATGAAGAAGTGGCGACCGCGATGCAAAAGACGACAGAGGGGGCCGCGCTGATTTATGCGGCGCAGTTCACCGCCCAGGAATTGAACGATATCGTCGCGTTTTTTCAGTCTGCGGGCGGGCGCGCGTTTCTGGTGAAGCAAAGTGAGATTGCCCGTCAGATCCAGCCGCTCGCGGACGAGTTTGGAAAAAGCGTGACTGAGCGGGTGGTGCGGCGCGTGCGCGGCGGCCCGCCTGCCGCTGCACCGCCTGCCGCGCCGCAGGCGCCGTCAGCGCCGCGGTGACCCGAGCCAGTCGGCAAGGCGCGCCAGTCCTGTCTCAATGTCTGTAGGCTGACGCGCAAACGACAGCCGCACCCAATGCCCCCCGCGCACGGGATCGAAATCAATCCCGGGCGTGAGCGCGACGCCGGCAATGTTCAGCGCATCCGCGCAGAAGGCGCGGCTATCGTCGCTATGGGCGCTGATATCGAGCAGCAGATAAAAGGCGCCGTCGCTGTGTGCCGCCTCCCGCAAGCCCAACGGCGCCAACGCCGCCCGCAAGCGCGCGCGATTGGCGCTTATGGTGCGCGCGCGCGCTTGACACCAATCATCCGCCGCCAGCGCCCCCGTTGCCGCGATTTGCGCCAAGCTTGGCGGGCAAATGGTGAGATTTTGCGCCAGCCGTTCGATCGGCGCGATCAGCGCCTCCGGCGCCACCATCCAGCCCACACGCCAGCCCGTCATTGCCCAATATTTTGAAAAACTGTTGATCACGATCGCATCGCGATCATGCCGCAAGGCGGTGCAAGCAGGCGTTTCGTCAGTCAGGCCGTGATAAATTTCATCGCTGATCAGGCGCATGCCGCGGGTGCGGCAGGCGTGCGCCAGCATGGCCAGGGCATCCTCGCGGATCAGGCCGCCGGTTGGGTTGGCAGGACTGGCGATCAGGGCCGCGGCGGTGCGCGGCGGAGCCGAGGCGACCATCGCGGCGGTGAGTTGAAAGCCGTCGGCAGCCTCGGCGGCAATCTCATGGGCTGTGAAGCCAAGCGCCGTCAGGATATGGCGATAAGGCGGATAGCCCGGGCGCGCCATCACCACACCGTCGCCGTCCGCCAGCATCGCCAGGAACGCCAGCTGAAATCCGCCCGAGGCGCCGGTGGTGATCACAATCCGCTCTGCCGGCGCTGCAACGCCGTGCACGCGGGCATACCAGGTCGACAGCGCGGCGCGCAGCCGGGGATCGCCCAACGCATCAGTATAGCCCAGCCTGTCCTGAGTGAGCGCTTTCTGTGCGGCTTCCAAAGCGGCTGGCGGGGCGCCCCAATCGGGCTGGCCGACATCAAAACGCACGATCGATTGGCCGGCCGCCGCCCGCCGATTGGCCTCGCGGGCGACCTCCATTGCGAAAAAAGGCTGGACCGTGCGGACACCCAACGCCGTCAAGCCGCCAATGCCTTATCCACCGCGGCCAGCAATTGCGGCCCTAGCGGCTGGGCGGAAGACGGGAAGACATCCTGAATGGCCCCGTCGCGGCCAATCAGATATTTGTGGAAATTCCATTTTGGCAGGCCGTCCTCGCCAAGCTCTGCGCTAATCCAGCGAAAGAAGGGGTGGCGTCCGGTCCCCATGATTTCGACCTTGCCGGTCATCGGGAAGCTGACCTGATAGGTCTTGTCGCAAAAGGCCGCGATCTCGCCCTCTGCGCCTGCTTCCTGGCGGCCAAACTCATTGCAAGGCACCCCGATCACCACCAGCCCCTTGGCGTGCTTGGCCGCGTAGAGGCTTTCCAGTGCGCGATACTGGGAGGTGTAGCCGCAGGCGCTCGCCACATTGACCACCAGCAAGACTTTGCCTGAGAAGGGGGCAAGGTCGAGGGCGTCGTCACTGGCGAGCTTTTTGAAGCTGAAGCTGAAGGCGTTTTGCATCGCCGCTCCGGAGGGGGCCTGCGCTGGGGTGATCCCTGCTGGCGCCAAGAGTGAAATCTGGGGCTCGAGATTGAGGCACCGGACCCTATATCGCAAGTGCAGCATGGGCGGGAAGCGCCCAGTTGCAGGCCGCAGGAAGGGGCGTCTCATGGAAGTTGACCAGCGCCGGACCGTAACCGCTGGCGTCGTGCTGATTGGCGATGAGCTGTTGTCTGGGCGCACGCAGGACTCCAACCTGCAAACCATCGCCCGCTTTCTGGCGCCGCTGGGCGTGCAGGTCACGCAGGCGCGGGTGGTGGCCGACGTGCCGGACGCCATCGTTGAGGCCGTTCATGCGCTGCGCACGCACTGCACCTATGTGTTCACCACCGGCGGCATCGGCCCCACCCACGACGACAAAACTGCCGACAGCATTGCCCAGGCCTTTGGCGTCGGCATTGATGTGCGCGAAGACGCCCGCGCCATCCTGATCGAGCACTATGGCGGGGCCGACAAGCTCAACGAGGCGCGTTTGCGCATGGCGCGCATCCCCGATGGCGCCAGTCTGATCGCCAATCCCGTGTCCAAGGCGCCGGGCTTCCAGCTTGGCAATGTGTTCGTCATGGCGGGCGTGCCCTCGATCATGCGAGGCATGCTGGAGGATATCGCGCCGCGGCTTGAGGGCGGGGCTGTGATCAAGTCCGTCACGGTGCGCGGCAAGGGTCTGCGAGAAGGTGATATCGCGGCGCGGCTGGCGGCGGTGGAAGCGCAGACGCCGGGGGTTTCGCTGGGGTCTTATCCGTGGTTTTCGCCAACTGAAGGCTACGGCGTCCATCTGGTGGCGCGCGGTATCGATGAGGCGGCCTTGGCCGCTGCGCGCGCGGCATTGATGGCGCTGGCCCGTGATTTGGGGGTCGAGCCCGAATTGGTGGACAGCTAAGTGGCGAGCTGGCCGTCTGGTCGCGACAGGCAAAGTCTTCAAAAGCCTTGAATCGGGCGCTGAACGGACCCAAACACCTCCAACATCAGGGTCGCGCCACCACGGGGCGGCGCTGGTGCGCCCCAGGCGCCAAGGTTGCGGACGTGGCGAAACCGGTAGACGCAGCGGACTTAAAATCCGCTTCTGGCAACGGAGTGCGGGTTCGAGTCCCGCCGTCCGCACCACTGCGCAACCAGCTCCAAATGGCCTCAAAATCTCCAGCCATCACCGGGACAATAAACTCGGCGGTCCAGTTTGAGGGAAAAGGGCCGATTGCTGGCTATCGTGCGCCGCGCTTTTGTCCCTGTGCGAGTGGCCCCGGGAGCGGCGACAGAGCCCGTTTTGGATCCTGGGATGAAGTCCGGCCGCACCGCTCCCAAACCCAGATGGCGTGAAGCCGGGACGGAGGTCAGTCTGTGCGGTGGCGATTGGCTTGGTCCGAGGCTAGGTAGAGGGGAGAGCCGGCGTTCACCAAGGCGTTCGTGGGGCGGCTTGATCGGGCGCAGGCGCTTGCGAAGTCAGTGGGCATGGCGCCGATGCCGGAACATCCGCTCAGGGTCCCGGTTGCCCGACCCGCCACGAATTCACAGGGTGGGGCATGACCCACCGGTTCGCCCGCCCCCAAGCACGAAATCCAACTGTCCGAAGTTGCTTGGGCCATCGCCACCTCGCCGAGGCGCCACCCCACCAAAGATGACACCCTGCCCCGCCAATGCTAACCAAGTCCCCATACTCAGCGGGGAGCGCGTACGGCTGCATGGTGGATGTTTTCATTTCCTACAAGCGCGAAGAGCGGGCGCGGTGTGAGCGGATCGCCAATAAGCTCAAGGCGCTAAACTTGGACGTGTGGTTTGATGCGCGCTTGCCCTCCGGCAAGAGCTTTGACCGCGAGATCGAAAGCGCGATCAAAAAAGCGAAGGCCGTTCTCGTGCTGTGGTCCCCCGCCAGCGTTGAAAGCGAGTGGGTGCGCAACGAGGCGGGCATCGGCAAAGAGCGCGGCGTTTTGGCGGCGGCGCAATTGGCGTCGTGCGAACTGCCCATCGCATTTCGCGCCACCCATTATGAGACGCTGTTTGAAGAGAACTTCGCCGACGATCATCCCGGCTGGATCAAGGTGCTCGAGCGGGTGGGCGAGCTGACTGGCAGACCCGGGATCGCCAGCTATTCCAAGGCTTTGGGCCAAGGTGCGTCGCCGCTATTGGCGTGGGCGCGAGCCAACCACACCGATCCCCTGGCGCTGAAGATGGAGAAGCTGGCGGAGCGGCTCAGCGCGGCCGACGAAGAGGCCGGCGGCGTCACGATCCGCAAGGGTGCGGGGCCGGCGGCGCTGGCGATGACAGGGCTTATGTTTGCAGTGGTTGCCGGCGCCTTCGCCTGGATGGCGAAGCCCGTGCCGCCACCTGTTCCCAAAACCGCCGACGAAATCGCGCTGACCATGGTCGGTCGCTGGGCAGAAGTGGGGCTGGGCGATTGCGCGGCCGATGCGCTGACGCTTTCGCTGGAGCCGGAGGGCCTGGCTTTGGGCGATGCGACGATCCGCGTGGGCAAACAGATCGTGAGCCTGGAAGACAATTGGGTGCGGCTCGGCGACGGCTCGCGCCTGCGCCGCAATGGCGCCAATC
>JBIKVO010000120.1:0-7981 GCA_044356795.1 Caulobacterales bacterium | reverse complement strand
CGGTGAAGAAGTATAACGAGCTGATTGGTTCGGTGGAGGCACGGGTGTTGCCGCAGGCGCGCAAGTTCAAAGATCTTGGCGCCAGCGACGCCGATGTGGAGATCGCAACCCTGGCGCCGAGCGAAAGGGCGCCGCGTTTGCCCGCGCCGCAGGGCGAGTTGGCGTTGGCCTCACCGACGCCTGCGAGAAAACGCGGTGGCGGTTAGGCCAGGCGCGCGAAGACTTGAGCGGAGCGATCGCGCTCGTTCTGATAGGTGCGTGACCAAGCGCGCTCTCTGACCAAGTGGGCGGCCGGCCGGCGCCCACTTGGTCAGAAAGCGCGCGAGTTGCCGCCAACCCAGCGCGTGATGTGATGGCGCCAGCTGTGCGCGGCTGTGCACCAAAAAAGCCTGCACACACTTTTCAAGCTGCAGCGCCAATTGCGTGGCCAAAGTTGCACAAGAGCGTTGCGCTGGACGCCGTTGAAACCGTCAATCAAGCGAAAATCAACCATCGAAAATTCTGTGAGATCATCACGCACCTGCGGGGCCATGTCGATCCGCACGCAATAGGGGGCGGCGGTCTGGTGGGCGCCGATCATCGGCGACGCCAACACGCACGCTAGCGCCGCCGGCAAGATCTGCGCCAGGCGATTGGCTTGCCTGCGGCCTTTTTCCGTCAAGGGAGTGTCGTGATGCGGCAGGCTCACGCCGCCGGCATTGCTGGTGCTTTCGGCTTGACGCCCAAACAGAATGCGCAGTTCAAGCGATGCCGCCACAGCAGCCGACAAACCGGCCCCGCTCACCCGCCGATTTTTTCACCCCGCCCGATCGACACATAGGTGATGCCCAAAGCGGCCATCGCATCGGGGCGATAAATGTTGCGCAGATCAACCACCACCGGTGCGCGCAAGGCGGCCTTCATGCGCTGCAGATCTAGGGCGCGGAATTCATCCCATTCAGTCAGGATCGCGACCACATCAGCGCCTTCGATGCATGCATAGGCGCCTTTCGCAAAGCTCACGCCCGGCAGCATCTTCTCTGCTTCGTGCATCCCTTCCGGATCATACGCCGTCACCGCCGCGCCCGACGCGATCAGCTCCGGCACAATGTCCAGCGCCGGACTGTCGCGCATATCGTCCGTGTTCGGTTTAAATGTCAGGCCGAGAATGGCGATGCGCTTGCCTTCGCCCTCGCCGCCGATCGCGTCAAGAATGCGATGCGCCATCTGTTTTTTGCGCGCCGCGTTTACATCCACGGTGGTTTCCACAAGACGCAACGGCGAGTTATAATCACGCGCGGTTTTCACCAGCGCCAAGGTGTCTTTCGGGAAGCAGCTGCCGCCATAGCCAGGGCCGGCGTTCAAGAACTTCGCACCGATGCGCGCATCAAGCCCGATCCCGCGCGCCACCTGCTGCACATCCGCGCCCACATCTTCGCACAGATCCGCCACCTCATTGATGAACGTGATCTTCATCGCCAAAAATGCGTTGGCGGCGTATTTGATCAACTCCGACGTTCGCCGGCCGGTGAACAGGATCGGCGTCTCGTTCAAGAACAAAGGGCGGTATAGTTCCTCCATCACCGTCTTGGCGCGTGGATCATGCGCGCCGCCAACCACGATCCGGTCCGGGCGTTTGAAGTCGTTGATTGCTGCGCCCTCGCGCAGAAACTCCGGGTTGGACACCACCGCAAAATCAGCGTCCGGACGGCGCTGTTTGATAATCGCTTCGATTTCATCGCCTGTGCCGACCGGCACGGTGGACTTTGTGACAATCACCGAAAAGCCTTCGATGAGGTCGGCGATTTCGGCGGCGGCGGCGTGAACATAGGTCAGATCGGCGTGGCCATCCCCGCGGCGCGAGGGCGTACCTACCGCGATGAAAATCGCATCGGCGGTGCGGATCGCCTCGCGGGCATCGACCGTGAAAAACAGGCGCTCTTCGCGGACATTTTTGGCGATCATGCCGTCGAGGCCCGGCTCAAAGATCGGCACTTCGCCATTCTGCAGCCGGGCGATTTTGCTGGCGTCTTTGTCGACCCCGGTCACCACGTGGCCAAAATCGGCGAAACAGGCCCCCGAGACCAGCCCCACATATCCCGTTCCGATCATCGCCACGCGCATGGCCTTTGCCTCCGTCCGACGCGCTGATACGCCCAGCGGCGTTCCCGAAACGACCCTTTAACACTCGGCGGCCGGGCAGGCAAAGCCGTCGCCGCGGCCGACCCGCAGCCGCCTTGACGGCCATAGCGCCTCCCGATGGCGGGAAAGGCCTTTGCTAACCTGCCGAAATCGATCAACGTGGAAGCGACATTGCGGAGGAAAGCAGATGCGGGCCTTGGCCGGCTTCTTGGCGGCATTAATCCTTGGGGCGGGGCTGGGGCTTGCGTCCGCCTGGTTCGCGGTGGACAGGTTTGCGCTCTCGGGGGCCGTGATGGTCGGCGGCTGGCGCGGCAATCTGCTGACGGGCGCGCCCGACGCCGATCCCTACACCCGTGCGGCGGTGGCGAAAACCGCGCTTCTGGCGCTGGCGCGCGCAGAGACAGTCTATTTCATGCGCACCACCGACGACGCCGGCGCCATGCTGGATTCGCGCTGCCACTATGAGATGCGCGGCGGCGACCAACCGGCGCGCTGGTGGTCGGTCACGCTGTATGACGAGCAGTTGTTCCTGGCCCGTAACACCGATGCCGCCGCCTCCATTGACGCTACCCGTGTGGTGCGCGAGGCCGATGGCCGCTACCGGGTGGTGATCGGGCCGACCCCGCAGGGCTATGTCAATTGGCTGTCGACCAATGGCGCGCGCGCCTTTTCGCTGACCATCCGTTTGTATAATCCAACGCCTGAAATCGCGGCTGATCCGTCCAAGACGCCGCTGCCGACGGTGGTGAAAACCAGCTGCCCGGAGGCTTCGGCATGATCGGGCGGTTTTTCGGTTTTCTGGTTCTGACGCTGATCGTCGCGGCTGCTTTTCATGCGGCGGCGATTTTGTTGGCGCCACAGGTGATCATGAATGTGGCGTTTGATCGGGTCAGCCAGAATGGCCGCGCCGCCAACACTTGGATATGGCGGGAGCGGGTCAATCCGGAGCATCGCGATATTGTCCAACCGTCCCCCGATCTGGCCTATGGCGCCTGCGCTTTTGACCTGACGCGGGGCCCGGTGCGCATTCGCATCGCGCCCGGGGCGGATTATGTTTCGCTGTCGCTCTATGCCGACAACACAGATAATTTTTTCGCAGTGAATGACCGTACAATGCAAGGCCAGTCGCTGGAAATCGCCCTGATTGGACCGGGCGACAGTGCGCCTGCGGGGGCTGCGCGTGTTGTCCGCAGCCCAAGCATGAGGGGCCTTGCGCTGGAGCGGCGCCTGTCGCCGACGGCTGCGGCTTTCGCCGCCGCAGATCAGGCCCGACGTACAGGTGTGTGTGAGCGCTGGAACGCTATCCCAGGCAGCTGAACAGGGCGTCGATCAGCCGGCGTGCGCGGCGATCGCCCTGTAGCGCATTGGATTGCCGGTTCATCACATAAGCCCCGCTCAAGCGGCGGGCGGGATCGGCAAACCCGCACGACCCGCCCCAACCTGAATGCGCAATCGTCTCGGGGTTTGGGCCGTAGAGCCCGGCATTGTTGCGCATGGCGCCGGCGGCGAAATCCATTACGAACGGCAAAACCAGATCAGGCCCCAGGACGCGCCGCCGGCTCATGGCGGCGATCACATCGGGGCTGAACGCAGGCGCGCCCATCAGCTGCCCGCGGTGGGAAAACGCCGCATACAGCTGCGCCACGCTCAGTGCTGTTCCGTGGCCATTGGCGGAGGGGATCTCCGCCCGCCGCCACTCTGCGCCGCCGCGATTGGGCGCGGCCCAATGGGTCAGGAAGGCTGCGCGCTTGATGGGGGTGATCTCGCCCAATTCCGGCAGATCTTTCGGGCGCGCGATTTCTGCGCACCGGCCATGCAGCCCATCTGGCGTGCCGATGTGAAAGTCGATCCCCGCCGGGCCCGCGATGTCTTCGCGCAGGATTGTCCCCAAGGATCGGCCGGCAGCGCGGCTCACGGCTTCACCCGCGATAGCGCCGTACGTCAAAGGGTGATAACCGTTGGCGCTTCCCGGTGGCCAAAGCGGCGCAAGGGCTGCCAAAGCCGCGCCCAGACCGGGCGGGTCGAGCCATAGGCCGGGGTCGATCGGATCGGGAAAACCCGGCACGCCGGCCTGATGCGACAACGCCTGCGCCAGCGTCACCTGGTCCTTGCCGGAGGCGCCGAAAGCCGGCCAAACATCGGCCAGCGGTCGTTCATAATCCAACAGGCCGCGCTCCACGAGGCGCGCAATCACCAGTCCCGCAATCGGCTTGGTGGTGGAATAGACCGGGACAAGCGTATCGGCTGTCCATGGCCGGCTGGCCGCGCGATCGGCAAAGCCGCCCCACAGATGCAGCACGGTTTCGCCGTCGACGATGGCGGCAAAGCTGGCGCCCAGCTCTTCCCCGTGGGCGAAATTGGCGGTGAAGGCGGCGCGGACCGGCTCAAAGCCGGGCTTCACAAATCCAGCGATGATGACTTCAGACATGGCGCGCCTTTCTCAAAAGGTTCGAAATTGGCGGGCGGTGGGCCAGGATTCTGGATGGTCGAGCTTGTCCTGCGCTTCCACCACCGCGAGGCTGTCGCCACCCTCCACCAGCGTGCGGACAATCACATCGTGCACCGCCCCCACGGCGGCCTCCAGCGCCACCACAAGGCTTTGGCCCAGGACACGGCGGGCGGTGAAGAGGGCGGCGAACAAATCGCCTGCGCCCTTGGCCGGATGCGGCAGGCGCGGCGTTTCAATCAGCCAGGCGCCCGTGGGCGCGGTGTACAAAACACCGTCTTTGGCGTCGCTTTCGCCATGCACCGATGTGACCATGACGGGCTTTGGCCAGCGCATCGCGGCCGCATAGACCGCGTTCAGATCCTGCAGGCGCGCGCCGCCTGATAAGACCTCCAATTCAAAGCGGTTCGGTGTGATCAGATCGGCCAGCGGGGCTAGCCGCGCGCCGATGGCGGCTGCGGTTTCAGCGCGCACATACAGACCGCGCGGTTCATCGCCCAGCACCGGATCACATACTACCAAAGCGCGGGGATTGGCGGCTTTGATTTTGGCGATCGCATCGGATGCGACCGCCACTTGCTCTGGGCTGCTGAAATAGCCGGTCAGTACGGCGTCAATCCCGGCAAAACCATGTTCGGCTTCGACTGCGTCGATCAGGCTCTGCAGCACCTCCGCCGGGATCGGCCCGCCGCCGGGCAGGCCCTTGTCAGGCCGGCGGCCAAACTGCGTCGTGGGTAGTGCAATGACCCGCGCGCCTAACCGCTGCATGGCGAACACGGCCACCGAATTACCCACTGTGGCGCCAGCGACTTGCGATTGGATCGAAACAATGGTCGTCATGCGCCCGCACATTGATAGACCGCGCGTGCATCGCCTGATGCGCGCCCGCCTGCAAGGGGAGTTGTTCATGGGGACCCGTCGTCCGCGCCGGTCATGTCTGTATATGCCTGGCGCCAACGCCAAAGCGCTGGAGAAAGCCAAAAGCCTGCCGGCGGATGTGGTGATCTTCGACCTGGAGGATGCCGTGGCGCCGGAGGCCAAGGCAGATGCCCGCACCGCGGTGGCTTCGGCGATTGCGGCCGGTGGCTATGGTAAGCGCGAGATTGTGGTGCGGATAAACGGGCTCACAACGCCGTGGGCGGGCGATGATCTTGCCGCCGCGGTCGCTGCAAAACCGGATGCGATTTTGGTCCCGAAGATCAATACAGCGGCCGATGTCGCAGCCGCCGATGCCGCGTTGACCAAAGCCGGCGCCAGCCCAGATATGGCGCTTTGGGCGATGATCGAGAGCCCGCGCGCGATCCTGGAAATTCACGCCATCGCTCAGGCCGCAAGCGCCACGCGGATGACAACCTTTGTGATGGGAACCAATGATCTCGCCAAGGAGATGCGCTGCCAACAAACGCCAGACCGGGCCCCGTTTCTGGTGGCGCTGTCGCTGTCGGTGATGGCCGCGCGCGCCTATGGTCTGACGGTAATTGACGGGGTTTATAACGACATTCCCAATCGTGAAGGCTTTGAAGCGATTTGCCGCCAAGGCCTCGCGCTGGGCTTTGATGGCAAGACGCTGATCCACCCCAGCCAGATCGACCTGTGCAATGCCGTTTTCGCCCCTCCGCCGGAAGAAATCGCCTACGCGCAAGCCGTCATTGCGGCGTTCGCTGATCCTGCCAATGCGGGCAAGGGCGTGCTCAAGGTCGACGGCAAAATGACCGAGCTGTTGCATCTCGATATGGCGCGCGGAACGGTCGCGGTCGCGGCAGCGATTGAGGCGCTGTCGGGGTGAGGGTTTTTGTTCCCCTCCCCCACGCGGTGGATAACGAGCGGCGGGCGACGTGGGCAATTGGCGGCGGGCGCGCCGCATCACTCGTGGATCGGCCGCGCGATGACGATGATCCGGTCGCGGTCGCCGGGTGCGCGTTCGGCCATGAGCTGGGCGATCTGGCTGTCGTCGTGGAACACAAAGCCCTTCAGCGCATCGAGGAGCGCCTTGCACAGATTGTCGAGGTCCATCGCCGGCGGACTGCCGAGATGCTCCATCCGCAATTGCAGTGAAAAATCGCCGTGACGCGGACGCATCGTGAATTCCTTGCGGAAAAACTCATACACCAGCGGCTTGTAGTAGCGCGCCTGGGTGGTCACGCCATCGATGGCGATTTCCACCCCGCCGCCGCCCAATTCGCGGGCGCGCACCTTGCCGCGGCCTTTCCAGTCAGGTCCGGCGGGGGTCAAGATCGCCTCACAGGCGAGGGGGGTATCGTCTGGCGGGTGTTCATATGCGGCATGGTTTCGGACAGCATACAGCAAGGCGGGCCTAGGCCGCAGGAGTCAACAAGGATGGGCAAACGCACACACGCGCTGTGGGGATGGAGGATCGCGCATGTCGCGGTTTGCGCGGCGTTGCTGTGGGGGTGTGGCGGCGAGCCCGACATGCAGGCCGAAGGCGGGCTTGATGGGTCTGGCGCCACGATCAGCTATGACGCCGCCCGCGCCCATCCCGATCGGCCCTGTTCGCTGATCGCCGCCAGGGATGCGCAGGCCCTCACTGGGCGGCCTTATTTTGACACGCTGGCCAAAAATCTTGTGGAGGGGGCGCGCATTCGCTGCGCGCTGGCGGTGGGCGAGGGTGCGATGCAGGGGCTTGTGCAGCTGGACATCGTGCTGCCCGATGCGTTCGCCGCCGGTGAGGCGGTACTGCAGCGATTTTGCCGGCCAGGCGCTGGGCAACCGCCAACGCTTGCGCGCCCGGCTTGCCTGACCACCGAAGGCGGCTATGCCGGCCTGATCGGAGAGCGCGTCTATCTTGCCGCGGTGCGCCGGGAGCCGGGCCGAATCAATCAGGCGCTGTCGTTGCGGCTGTTGGATTTGGTGACGCCGCGGGCGCAGGCGCTGCCCAAGACGTGAGCCCCCCACCATGCAGACGCTTGCACGCGAGTTGACGCCGCCCCCGCGCCCGGTAGGCTGAGCGCATAACAATAATCGGGAGGAGAGCGTAAATGGCCGACTTTGGCGGCGCTGGGCGAGGGCTGCCCAAGGCGTGCATCATCGGCGCCGGCTGCGCCGGCTTTACCACAGCCAAGCGTTTGAAAGATACCGGCGTGCCGTTCGATTGCTTTGAAATGAGCGACGATATCGGCGGGCTTTGGTATGCGCGCAATCCGAACGGGCGTTCTGGCGCTTATGAAAGCCTGCATATCGACACCTCGAAATGGCGCCTCGCGTTTGAAGATTTTCCGATCCCGCCAAGCTTTCCCGATTTTCCCCATCACAGCCAGGTGCACGCTTATGTCCGCGCTTATGTCGATCATTTCGGTTTGCGCCCGCTGATCACCTTCAACACGGAAGTGACCAGGGCGGAGCGCGCCGCGAAGGGCGGCTGGCTGGTGCAGCTGTCGACCGGCGAAACGCGCGCCT
>JBIKVO010000119.1:0-8033 GCA_044356795.1 Caulobacterales bacterium | reverse complement strand
GCCAATAGCCTTGGCGATCGCGGTCTGGGTTCCGATTGCGTCGATGAGACGATCGCCCCGCCTCGCGCCAAGAGCTCAAGCAATTGCAGAACGCACTCATTTCATTGGATTTGGCGTCAACGGCGCGCTGTGCGCGCACCAGGCCCGCCTCGCTGGCAGAGGCCAAGACCAACAGGCCACGACCAACAGGCCACGACCAAATGGAGTGCGCCGGTCCCATCGGGTGCTGTTTGTACCGGGGCGCTGTTTTCGATCCGCGCACGGTCTTGCCGTCGATCGCGATGACTTCCGGCGATGCGCCATTCCCGGTTTGCCTGGCCGTGTGCACCGACCCCGCCCGGGATGCAAAGCCCCGCTCAAGCGTGACGGGCTCGATCAGGCGGAACATTGGGCGAAACGTCTGCGCGCGCGGGTCGCCCTGCACAAACAGCAAACATGCCGCAGCCAATCCAAGCCTTCGCTGGCATCATCTTCAAAGCGCTGCCAAACATCGCCGCCGCGGACCGCACGGACCAGTGTCGCCAGCAGGCGTGTCGCCAGCAGGCGTGTCGCCAGCATGAGTGTCGCCAGCAGGATCTCGTCCAGCGGCGCCGTCGCCATCGAAGCCGCCCGATGATCGGGCGCTGCCCGCATCTCATTCAGAAATCCGACCGCCATCAAAGCCAACCAAGAAAGCCAACCAAGAAAGTCAACCAAGATGGCGCCGGTCGAATCGATGCCGCTTGATGTCACGTTGAGGGTATAAGACCCTGCCCTGAAGCAAACCCGCGCCGCCCTTTCGCGCAAGCGCCAAGCGCCTTACCCTTGGTCCAGCGATTCGCCAGAGGCACTCACCGATGCGCTATTTGAAGATGAACGGCTGCGGCAATGACTTCGTCATTTTTGACGCGCGCACCGTCGGTTCCCTGCAGCTCTCGGCGGCGCAGGCGCGAGCGATCGCCGACCGCACCAACGGCATCGGCTGTGATCAGGTGATCTCGGTGGAGCGGTCGATCCGGGGCGACGCCTTCATGCGGATCTGGAACGCAGACGGCACGGAGGTGGCTGCCTGCGGGAATGCGGCTCGCTGTGTCGCGTCCATGCTGATTGATGAGCTGGGCGAGGGGCCGGTGAAAATCGAAACCGAGGCCGGTATTCTGCGCGCCGAAAAAACCACGCTCGGCGCGATCACGGTGGACATGGGGTCGCCGCTGTTGAAATGGGAAGAGGTGCCGATCGCCAAGCCAATGGACACCGCCCGGCTTGAGTATGCGGTGGATGTGGGCGTCGCGTTGGTATCGCAGCCGGCGGCATGCAGCATGGGTAATCCGCATGCGACGTTCTTTGTCACCGGGGTTGAAAAACTCCCCGTGCGCCAGCTGGGGCCGCGCATCGAGAAAGACCCGTTCTTTCCACAGGGCGTGAATGCCGGTTTCGCGGAGGTGATCAATCCCCACACGATGCGTCTGCGCGTTTGGGAGCGCGGCGCCGGCTTGACGAAAGCATGCGGCACGGGCGCCTGCGCGGCAGTGGTGAATGCGGCGCGCCGCGGGCTCACCGATCGCCAGGTGCGCGTGATCCTTGACGGCGGCGAGTTGGTGATCGAGTGGCGCGAAACCGACGACCGCGTGCTGATGACCGGCCCGGTGCAATTGGAACGCACGGGCATGCTGCAGGCGCGGGCAAAAGCGGGGTAGGGGGCTGCAGTGATGCGGCGCGGCTTGAACACGCTGTCTTTGCCGCAGGCGCGGCGCTAGGCAATCGCCGCGCAGGGTGCTGATTGTCGCGGCGCACGCAATACCGCATCCCGCGATGGCATGCGCGGCCTGATCGACACATCGGGTGTGCTTCAGAACGATGCCGTCAATGTGTCGGCGCGGGTCCATACGCTGCCGATTTTCGCAAGGCTCGGTGAGAACGATACCGCCGACCTCGATCACCTCACTGATGGTGGTCAACGGCGCCGCCTGTTCGAGTATTGGGGTCGCGCGGCGTCCTTGATGCCGGTATCGTTGCAGCCATTATGACGCTGGCGCACGAAAGATCCGCTGGCAGGGCTGCAGCTTTATAGCCGGCTTGTGCGCTTTGCGGCGGCGAAAAAACTCTGATCGCGAATATGCTGCGCGAAATTGAACGCCGTGGGCCCAGTAGGGTGGGGGATTTCGCCGCTCACGAAAACCGAAAAGGCGGCTGGTGGGGCTGGTCGGATGCGAAATCTGCGCCAGAATGGTTGATCTGGATGGTTATTCTGGACCGGGCAGGTCACAATGACGACGCCCCGCACCATGTTTGAGCGCATCTATGATCTTCCCGAACGCGTTTTGCCGGCGGCGACATTGGCAGCGCCAACACCGCCCGAGGCCAAGGCCAAACGCGCCTTGAACGCGCACGCCGCGTGCGCGCT
Organism: Caulobacterales bacterium; assembly: GCA_044356795.1. GTDB lineage: Bacteria > Pseudomonadota > Alphaproteobacteria > Caulobacterales > Aquidulcibacteraceae > JBIKVO01. The sequence goes on along the minus strand of JBIKVO010000119.1, from coordinate 5,650 downwards.
GGGCGTGGATACAGACGCGTGTCGGCGCGATTATTTCCAGCTGCGTGCGGCCGCTGCATTGAAGCGGCTGATGTGACGAAGGGTCTTGTTTCATGCGATCAACGAAAGGCGTCAGCGCCTCATCCGCCCGCCTCACCCGCAGGCGTCCATCCCTGCATCCTCGTCCTGCGGATCTCGCGGACGGGGCGGTTTCAGCGTCGTGACGTGAGCGCTGAGCGTTTGACGTTCGCATCCGGCCTCAAACCACGGCGACGATCCATTGACAATCCATTGACAAAGCAGTCACCGCGCATGCGCAGCCTTCCTGTTGGTTCTGAATGCGGTCGGTTTTTGCGCCACATTTGGAAACCAAGCGCGTCACTGGCAGCGGGCGTGGCCCATCATTCCTTCAAATAGACGCTCCGCTTTGGCGCGGAAAACACCCGACGCACCATCGGTTCAAATGCGCTGAGCGGCATCGTGTCGTAAGCTTTGTCAAACGCGTTTTGATCGAAGTGCGCGCAGAAATCGGCGGTCGCTTCAAAGTGCGGATGGCCGCGGAATTTCTCGCGCATATCGCGATCAAGACCGAGATGATGGAAGAAATAATAGCCCTGGAAGATGCCGTGATGCTCCACGATCCAGTGCATCTGCTCTGACACGACCGGCTTCAGGATCGCTGCGGCGATATCGGGGTGATTGTAGCTTGCCAGCGTGTCGCCGATATCGTGCACGAGCGCGGCGACGACAAATTCCTCGTCCTTGCCGGCGCGGTGGGCGAGCGTGGCTGCCTGCAAACTGTGTTGCAGCCGATCAATGGGAAAGCCGCCATAATCGCCGTCAAGCAGTTTAAGATGCGCCAGCACCCGATCAGGCAGCGATTGGTTGAACACCATGGCGTGGCGCGCGATCGCCATCCAATCGTCTTGGCTCGCTTCAGTCATCGCCCTAAACGTCGCCTGGTCTTTCACGCCCCCTGGGATTATGTCGTGCGCCATTGCTTCCTCCTGTTTTGGGACGCGCAAGGATGATCGCGGCGGGACGGCGCGGTCAAGCCGGACGCCAATCGGGCGGCGCCAATTCAAAGCCGTCAAAGCTGAAGCCCGGCGCCACCACACAGCTCACCAGGGTCCACGCGCCCAGCGTTTCAGCGGTTTGCCAGGCATTGGCAGGCACGATCGCCTGCGGGCGTTGCCCCGCGCGCAAATCCGGCCCCAGACGCACAGCGATCGTATCGGCGCGCCCGCCCGTGGGCGAGATCGACACCGCCAGCGGCCCGCCTGCATGCCACAACCAGGCCTCTGTGGCGTCGACGCGATGCCAGGCGCTCACTTCGCCAGCCTGCAGCAAAAAATAAATCGCCGTGCACCGCGTCCGACCGTCAAGACCCGGGCCATCGCGGAATGTCTCAACATAATGGCCGCCTTCCGGGTGCGGTTGCATCTTCAGCATTCGGATGATCTCGCCAGCGCCGAGATCACCGGAAATGGCCGTCATGACGGCGCCCTCACTTGAACATATCCTTCGCGGCGCGGCGGCGGGCGAATTCCTCCACCCCGCCAGCGCGCAAAAAAGGATTGGTCGCGCGCTCTTCAAGCACTGTCATCGGCACGGTGGGCAGGTCTGCAGCGCGCTGCGCACGCACCCACGCCGCCCGCGCTTGCAGGGCGGCGTTGTCGGGCTCTACCGAAAGGGCGAAGGCGGCATTGCTCAAGGTGTATTCGTGCGCGCAATAAAGGGTTGTGGCGTCCGGCCATGCGGCGATGCGCATCAGGCTGTCCCACATCTGGGCGGGCGGGCCTTCAAACAGGCGCCCGCATCCCATGGCAAACACCGCGTCGCCCACAAAGGCGACACCGTCGCCGGCGAGATGATAGGCGATATGCTGCAGCGTGTGTCCGCCCACATCCACCACCGTCGCGGCCGTTGCGCCCAGCAACACGGTATCGCCGTGCGTCACGATGCGATCGGGTGCGGCGCCGATGCGGGCCACCTCCGCCGGGCCAATCACAACGGCCCCGGTTTGCGCTTTGATCGCGGCATTGCCGCCGGCATGATCGGGGTGCCAATGGGTGTTCCAGATCTCATCGATCCGCCAGCCCAATGCGTCGGCCTGCGCCAGGATCGCATCGGCGTCCGGCGTGTCGATACAGGCCACGCGCCCGCTTTCGGCGTCGCGCACAAGAAATCCGTAATTATCCAACAGGCATGGGAACTGGCGAATGTCGAGCATGACGCCGACATATAGCAAAGCCAGATCACTATGGAACCGACTTGGATGGAACTTTGATGCGGGTCGATGTTTTGGCGCTGCAGCGGTTTTACGCCTCGCCCTTGGGGCAAGCGGCGCGCCGCATGGTCAGTCAGCGCCTCATGGCGGTCTGGCCCGATGCCAAGGGCATGGATGTGCTGGGGCTTGGCTATGCCAGCCCCTATCTTGATCTGTGGCGGGCCCAGGCGCGGCGCACGGTGTGTCTGATGCCGGCTGGCCAAGGCGGGGAGCGCTGGCCGCATGAGGGCCCATGCCTCGTGACAGTGGGCGAAGAAGCGCGCCTGCCGTTCATGGATTCGGTGTTTGACCGGGTCTTGATCGTGCACGTGCTGGAAGAGGCCGAAAGCGTGCGCCCGATGCTGCGTGATGTGTGGCGGGTGATGGCGCCGGAGGGGCGGCTGGTGGTGGTGGCGGCCAATCGGCTGGGGCTTTGGGCGCGGGCCGATAGCACGCCGTTCGGTCATGGCCGGCCCTATTCGCGCGGCCAGTTGGGTGATCTGTTGCGCGCGGCGCTGTTTGAGCCGACCGCTTCCGCCCGCGCGCTGCATGCACCACCGCTGAACTGGGCCCCGGTGGCGGCGCTGGCGGATGGGGTTGAGCGGCTGGGCGGGGTGATCGGGTCGCCATTTGCCGGGCTGGTGATGATGGAAGCGGTCAAGCGGCTCTATGTCGGATCAAGCGGTGCGCCGGGGGTGCTGATGGCGCCGTCGCAGGCGCGGCCGTCGGCGTCCAGCGCCCGGGAACAGCGGTGAGCGGCGACCGTTTTCTGGGGGGAGAAGCCGATGCTGCGGCGTCCGGCGGACAATGCTGACGCCTAAATCTTCTCGCTGATCTTGATCGCCAGCTTGCAGCCAAGCTTGATCGCGCCCGACAGCACGCCATAGCCCGGCGCCGATTTGGCGCCCTCGATGATAGCAGTGTCGCGGTGCTGCAATTCGTCCTCGCGGAAGGCGTCCACCACCCCCTTGAGTTCGGGGTCGACGCCATTCAGCGCCTGGGACTGTTCGTGATAATGCTCCTCGATGGCCTCCTCGACGGCGGCGGTGCAGGCATGGGCGGCCTTCTCGCCCATCAGCGCCGTCACCGCGCCAAGCATGAAGCCGGCGCCGCGCCACACCGGCGCCAATGCCGTCGGGCGCACGCCCCGCTCCAAAATCAGGCGGTCAAAGGTTTCAAGATGATGCTTTTCGCCCGCCTCCATCCCCGCGATCAAGGCGGCGGCGTGGGCCTTGCCGGGCAGGCGCGAAAACACCGCCAGCTGGCCCTTGTAGATCTGCACGGCGCCATATTCGCCGGCATGGTCAACACGGATCATTTCCGCGATCCGGCGCGCGGCGCCGCGCTCGCCCGGGGCGTCGGGAGGGCGGCGGGGCGATGTGAGGGCAGGGGCTTCAGTCATGGTGGGCGGATCGTTGATGTGGACGTGTACGGCGCCGGACGGCAAGTGGTTCATTCACGGGCTTCCACCGGCCGTCCTGGCACCAGCGCCAGCGCCACACTGATGGCGGCCAACAGCAGCGAAATCAGGCCATTATAACCAGCCATTGAGACGCCAAACAGGCGCCAAGGCGCGTCAGAGCACGACACCACCTGCACCGACTTGTTGCTGCCCAGCTCCGCCCAAAGGGCGTCGGCGCTTTCGGGGGCCTTGATCGCCACGCTGGCGCTGCAGCTTTCGGGGGCGGGGAAGACTTTGTACTCAACGCCGGCATGGTAAAACGCCACGCCTGCCCCGGCCAGGAACGCCACCGCCAAGAGCGCAGCCGTTGCCCGCGGGATGAACAAGGCCGGCCACAGGCGCGCCGCCGCCAGCCCCGCGACAGCCACCGCGATCGCGGCCCAATACACCTCCCGCTGCCGCAGACATAGCGGGCAGGGCGGCATCTGGCCAAAAATCTCAAATGCTTGGGCGCCCGCCAGCATCATCGCGGAAGCCGACAGGGCCGCCCAGGGCCATAGGGATTGGGTGCGCGCATTGAACATTGGGGTTTCCATAGACCAGGCAAACGGCGGCGGCATTGCGGCGACCTGCCGCGCGGGGGCGCCTCATGGCGCCGCAGCAGCCGGCGGCTTGCCAGTGAACACCTCGATCAGCCACGGCGCGTGTTTGGCGGCGAAGTCAAACAGCGGCCCGGCCCCGGCCTGGATCGCCAGCACGATCCCGGTCAATAGCGCGATCCAGGCCAGCGCCAGCAGCACCCCGCCAAGCACGAACAGGCCATCGCGTTGCAACAAACCAATCGCCGCCAGCATGAGCGCCAACGAGGGAATGGTGTTGGTGATCGGCAGCATGATCGTCACCGCGGCCGCCGCCATCACCGAAGCGGCGAGGCGTTCGGCCGGGCCGGTGGCCAGAAAGGCGAGGCGCGGACGGGCCAGGCGCTCTGTCCAAGACAGGCGCTGTTGGCTGAAATCGGCGATCCCCACCAGCCATGCCTTCTTGGCGCGCATGCGCAAAAACCAGCCCGGCAGCCATGGCTCCTTCATGCCGATCGCCAATTGCAACGCCAACAGGAAGATCGGAATGGCGATGATCTGCGCGCCCGGCAGGCCCGGCGCCAAGCATGGAATCGTCAAAACCAGGATCATCAAGCCGAAGGCGCGTTCGTCGAGGCGGTCGCGCATCGCACCCACCGACAGCCCGTCGGTGCTGGCGGCGCTCTCGGCCAGCATCCGGGCGACCGCGATGAAGCTCTGTTTCGGGTCGTCGGTGTGGGGCGTGTCGGCGGAGGTCATGGCCCCGTTCAAGCAGAGTTTGCGCCGCGCGGGTAGACCATGGCGCGGTGCTCATGCATCGCCGATCCGGCGGTGCTCAGGACGGTGCATTGATTTTGCCGGCTGGGGCTGCGGCGATGCTATTGCCGGCCCCTAGCCGCGAGACCAGGGCGTCAAACTCCCCCCAGACCTTTTCGCGCACCGCATCCACTTCCATCAGCAGCTCATGCTTGGCGCCGGCGATGACGACGTGGCGCGCATTGGGCAACATCGCCGCGGTGGCGGCATGGCTGGCGTTATCAACCAGTACATCATCGGCCGCGCTCAATACCGTGACCGGCAGGCGCAGATGCGCCAGCGATCCCGGCTGGCGGATCGCTTCGATGGCGTCGGCGGCGGCCGCCACCCACCCCCAGGTGGGACCGGCGATTGCGAGATTGGGCTCGACCTGCACAAGGCCTTGGGCGCGGTCAAAGCGGGCCTTGTCGTTGGTGACGGGATTGCGTTTGAAGCCCTCGCGCTTCCATTTGGTTTCGACGCCGAACGCGAACGATTGCCCCATGCCAAGGGAGGCCATGAAGCGCGCGGTTTGCACCGCGAAATCCTTGAGGTTGCGAATGCCCCACATCGGCGCGCTGAAAAACGCCGCGTCAATGGTGGGCAATTTATTCGCCTGCATCCCGC
>JBIKVO010000118.1:0-8070 GCA_044356795.1 Caulobacterales bacterium | reverse complement strand
CGGGCCGATGCCGGCCTTATCACGCAGGGTAAGCTGGCCGGCGCCGATCAGCACGGGCGTTCGGGGGTCGATCATGGCGAGCGTCCTGTTTGCACCTGAAGATGGCGTTATTCGGCGGCCTTGGCGAGGGCGCCGCAACGGAACCTGCCGCTCGCATCCTCCGCCTAAGACTTGGGCGCCGGCGCCGCTCTGTTAGGCGCAAGCCCACCGCGCAGCCCTGTCGCCCCGGTGCGCGCTCTGGTCTGATTGACGTGGGCCTCAAAACCTCGTTGGCGTGGCTTCCTCTCCAGGGACTGCGCTGCAAACAGACGTCAAAACGAGGCGAACATGAAAAAGATCGAAGCCGTCATCAAGCCGTTCAAGCTCGACGATGTGAAAGATGCGCTGCAAGAGGTCGGCCTGCAGGGCATGACCGTGACCGAGGCAAAGGGCTTTGGCAGACAAAAAGGCCATACCGAACTCTATCGCGGGGCCGAGTATGTGGTCGATTTTCTGCCGAAACTGAAGATTGAGGTGGTCGTTGCCGATGAGCAGGTCGATGCGGCCGTCGAAGCCATTCAAAAAGCGGCGAGAACCGGCAAAATCGGCGACGGAAAAATCTTCGTCCTTGACGTGGCGCATGTGATCCGTATCCGAACCGGCGAGACGGGTTCGCAGGCGATCTGACCCGCCCCCACAGCCACGGCGCAACGCTGAGCGCGCCGCGGGTTTTTGCATCCGCAGACGCGCGGATGCGTTTCATCAGCTGTTGTCGGCGCCGGGGCTGGCGCTAAAGGAGTTGCGTTATGTCGTCCGCAAAAGAAATCATGAAGCTCGTGCAGGAGAAGTCGGTTCAATATGTGGACCTGCGCTTCACGGACCTGCGTGGCAAAATGCAACACGTCACGATGGACGTGAGCATGATCGACGAGGGCGCCCTTACCGAAGGCTTCATGTTTGACGGCAGCTCAATCGCTGGGTGGAAGGCGATCAACGAGTCCGACATGGTGATGATGCCCGACAGTGCGGGTGCACACATTGATCCCTTCTTCCAGCAAACAACGCTGGCTGTTTTCTGTGACATCCTCGAACCGGGCACGATGCAGCCTTACAACCGCTGCCCGCGCGGGATCGGCAAGCGTGCTGAGGCCTATATCCAGTCGTCAGGCGTGGGCGACACTGGCTATTTTGGCCCGGAAGCGGAATTCTTCGTGTTCGATGACGTCCGCTGGAGTGTCGAGCCCTGGAATACCGGCTATTCGTTCGACTCGACTGAACTGCCGGTCAACACCAACAAGCCCTATGAAGGCGGAAATATGGGTCACCGGCCCGGCCCCAAAGGCGGCTATTTCCCTGTGCCGCCGATTGACTCAGGCCAGGACCTGCGCGGTGAAATGCTCGAAATCATGGGCTCGATCGGCTTGAACCCGGAAAAGCATCACCACGAAGTGGCGCCCGCGCAGCATGAACTTGGCCTCAAATTCTCCACGCTCGTGCGGATGGCCGACAATATGAATTTGTACAAGTACATCATTCATCAGGTCGCCCATCAGTACGGCAAAACCGCCACCTTCATGCCGAAGCCCTATTATAAGGACAATGGCAGCGGCATGCACGTGCACCAGTCGATCTGGAAGGGCGGGCAGAACCTGTTTGCGGGTGATCGCTACGCCGATCTGTCCGAAATGTGCCTGCATTATATCGGCGGCATCATCAAGCACGCCAAAGCCATCAACGCCTTCACCAACTCCACAACAAACAGCTACAAGCGTTTGGTGCCAGGTTATGAAGCGCCGGTTCTGCTTGCTTATTCCGCGCGCAATCGCTCGGCATCATGCCGCATTCCGCATGGTACGGGCGCAAAGGCCAAGCGGGTGGAGGTTCGCTTTCCCGATCCCGCCGGCAACATGTATCTGAGCTATGTAGCGCTGCTGATGGCCGGCATCGACGGCATCGTGAACAAGATCGATCCAGGCGGGCCGCTCGACAAGAACCTTTACGATTTGCCGCCGGAAGAACTGAAGCAAGTGCCCACGGTGTGTGGCTCGCTGCGCGAAGCGATCGAAAGTCTTGATGCCGATCGGGACTTCTTGAAGAAGGGCGGCGTGATGGATGACGATCTGATCGACGCCTACCTCGACCTGAAGCGTGAAGAACTTGATCGCTTCGAGACCCACCCGCATCCCGTGGAATTCGAAATGTACTATAAGGCATAAATGCGCCGGTTGGATAAAGATCAGGCTGACACGGAAGACGGGTCGAAGCGCGCGCTTTGGCCCGTTTTTACGTCATGGTCTCTTGGCGCGCCTGATGTGGAGCGCTTTTTTGGGGGAGCGGGTTTTTACGCCCCAAGCCGAGCCCTCAATCCGACCGGCCTTTGCAATCAGCGATACGCGTTCGCATGCAAAGCCTGCTCGCCATCCCCCCAACCTGTCGCGCCTTTTGGCGGCGCCATGGCGTGCACGCGGCATCACGGATGATGCGCCGTTGCTGCAGCGCCTCGCTCGCCGAGTGTTCCATATGCGTGTCGGTCTGCGCCGCGCGACTGTGGGCGGGCATTGGCACGCTGTTTTGGCCTGTATTCACCAGGGCTTGCTGGCGCGCATGGCAAATGCGGGCGTGCGCAAACACCGCCTCGCGCAGGTGCGGCCTGGCCAGAAACGGATCAGTACCCGGCCGCTCGGCCGTCGCATGATGCGCTGCCCCGTGCACATAGCCCCGTACACATAGCCCCGTGCGCACAGAGCGCGCGGCCGCAAACACAATGCTGGGTGGGAAACCAACGCCGACCTTCAGCTGTTTTGCGCAACGATCATTGGCTGCACGGCCGCTCACGGCGGCGGCGGCAAAGCGGCGCTGTCATGTTTGCCCCGCGCCGGCCATCGACTCCAGCCAGCAGGCTATCACTGCGTGCGACCCTTGATGTTGCGTTCCAAGCCGCTCGCACAGCGTGTTCTACCAACCAGGCCGCAAAATTTGCGGCTTCCCGCATGCTGTAAAGCGTGCAAGTCCGCACGCCGCCGCTTCCTTGATGGCTGTCCTGTTTCGCCCGCTGGAGGCTGAGGCCCGGCGCGATGGGCGTTGGCCCTGGTTGGCCATGTCACAGTGACCACGACGTCTGCCGCTTGCGTTGCGGATTTGCCCCTCTGCATGAGCGACACCTCAATCACCATGGAGGCCGTGATGCATAATGACTGGCCTGAAATGGCAAAAGAGCTTGATCCATTGGCGGGCGCCCTGCGTCAGGGCCAGCCCGATCTGATGAAGGGATTCTCCGCGATGGCTCAGGCGATTCTGAAGGCCGATGCGCGCGACACAAAAACCAAAGAGCTCATCGCAAGCTCATCCTATTGGCCATTTCGGCGGCCGTGCGCTGCGACGCCTGCATCACCCACCACGCCAAAGCGGCCGTGAAAGATGGCGCCAGCCGCCAGGACGTGCTCGAGACGATGGCAATGGCGGTGGACATGGGCGCGGGTCCAGGCGTGATATATGCAGCCCAAGCGCTTGAAGCGTGCGATCCATATTCGGCTCCGCCGGAATAAGCGGTCCAGCAGCCCAAGCCACAAAACCTTCGCATACGGCCTGCCCCTGAAAGCCCCATAACACGGCCGCACGCGTCGGTGTGAGCGAGGGCGACATCGATCACCGCGCCCACTTCGGCCATGGCTTATCGAATCGTAAACGCCGAACCAGCAACCGAGACGATTTCCGCTGACGAGGCTTTAAGCCAATCGTGCTTATCGTGCCGTCATGGTTCTGCGCGCCTGTATTGTCCTCTTGGCCGCCGCGCTTGCCGGCTGCGCCACCACCGCCCCGCCGCAACGGGTCGATAACGCCTGTGTCATTTTTCAGGAACGTCAAGATTGGTGGCGCGCGGCAAAAGCGGCGGAGCGGCGCTGGCAATTGCCGCCGGCGCTGCTGCTGGCGATCGTGCGCCAGGAATCAAGCTTCACCCATGACGCCCGCCCGCCGCGATTGCCTGGGTTTTTGTTTTTCCCTGGCCCCCTGCCATCCAGTGCTTTTGGATACGCCCAAGCCCTGGACGGAACCTGGGCCGACTATCAGCGCGCGACCGGAGCGCTTTTCGCCCAACGTGACAATTTCGAACACGCCAGCGACTTTATCGGCTGGTACACTGCAGAAAGTCGTCGCCGATTGGGCCTTAGGCTGGACGATTTTGGCGCCCACTACCTTGCCTACCATGAGGGTCACGGCGGATATTCCAGGGGAAGCCACCGAAGCAAAGCCTGGCTGCAAGACGTCGCCGCGCGGGTGGCGCGCAACGCCACGCAGTACCGGATACAGCTTACCAGCTGCGAACGCCGACTCAATGGCGGCGGCCTCTTTGGCTTGTTTTGATGCGCAAAGCAGACTGGCAGGCCTTGTCGCCGCGATGGTAAAGGCATAGCCCATGTCTCACGAAGCGCTCGAGCCCCTGGTCCTTGTCGGCGCGATCGCTGGCGCTTTTGGCGTGCGCGGGGAGGTCAAGGTGCGCCCCTTCACCGCCGATCCAGATGGGATCGTGCGCTACGGCCCCCTGCTGGACAAGGCAGGCCGCGCGGTTCTCACCCCCAAAAGCTGGCGGCCGATCAAAGACGCCCTTGCCGTGACAGCACCCGAAGTCACATCACGGGAACAAGCCGAAGCCCTGCGCAACACCGCGCTTTATGTGCCGCGCGCGCTGTTGCCAGCGCCCGATGAGGATGAGTTTTATCATGTCGACCTGATCGGTTGCAGGGTGGAGACTTTGGCAGGCGATGTGCTGGGCGTGGTAAAGGCCGTCCAGGATTTTGGCGCAGGCGACCTGCTTGAAGTGCACGAAGCGGCCGGCCGATCCGCCTTTTACCTGTTCACCAAGGCGGCGGCGCCACTCGTCGATGTTCAGGGGCGGCGGATTGTCGTCGACCCGCCGGCGATGACTGACACGACGGAAGACGATGCATGACCGCTGCGCCCTTCTCCGTCACGGTGTTCACGCTGTTTCCAGAAGCGTTTCCAGGCCCGCTCGGCGTGTCGCTGATTGGCAAGGCGCTGGCTGAAAGACGCTGGGGGCTCAACGCCGTTCAGATCCGCGACTTTGGCGACGGACCGCACAGAAAGGTGGACGACGCGCCATTCGGCGGCGGGCCGGGCCTGGTGATGCGCGCCGACATTGCAGCAAAAGCGATCGACAGCGTTGCGCCAGATCAGCGCCCGCTGATCTATCCCACCCCGCGCGGCGCCCCGTTCACACAAGCGATGGCGGAACGCTGGGCGGGAGGACCCGGGTTGCGCATCTTCTGCGGCCGATTTGAGGGGCTCGATCAGCGCGTGATTGAAGCGCGCGCGATGATCGAAGTGTGTGTCGGCGAGGCGGTCTTGATGGGGGGTGAAACCGCCGCCCAATTCATTCTCGAAGCGACTATTCGGCTCATTCCAGGAATTGTCGGCAATGAGGCTTCAACCCAGTCCGAGAGCTTTTCGGCGGGACTGCTGGAATATCCCCACTATACCCGTCCCCGTCACTGGGAAGGACGGGAGCCGCCGGCTGTTTTGCTGTCCGGTGATCACGCCGCAATCGAACGCTGGCGGACTGCAGAAAGTGCGGCCGTGACGCGGAAACGACGGGGCGATTAGCGCCGCTTTTTCTTTTTCGGGGACGCGCGACGCTGCGGCGTTGGCGCTGGAAGTTTTTCAGTCTCCGCGAGGATAAACTCGGTTGGATTGCCGGTTTGCGGCAAACCAAGGCGGCGTTCCAGCGTGCGAATGGCCCGGATGGTCGCTGTCCCCGCCTCCCCATCCACCAAGCCGACACGGATTCCGGCGCGATTGAAGGCGCGCTGCAGCGCCTTGACGCCGTCGCTGTTTAAAGCGGGAGAGGCAGCGGCAATGCCTGCCCGTTCCGCTGCCGCTGCTTCGCCGGTAATGCGCGCAAGAAGCGCCGGCGTCGGGTAACCGTCGGCGGGCAGGCCTTTGCTTTGCTGATAGGTCCGCACAGCGCGACGCGTGTTGGCGCCAAACATTCCGTCTGCAGAGCCTGGGCTGAAGCCCAGCGCTGCCAAACTCTGTTGCAATGTGATGGTTTGCGCACGGTCCAGCGCACCCATGTCCCGCGGCCACGGCGTCCTCAGTCCGCCGTCGCCCCTAAAGCCTTGCGCCAACAGCGCCACCGCCAGCGCGTAGCGGTCGGATGGGTTATAGGTGCGGATCACAGCGAAATTCGGATACAGCAATAAGGCAGGCCCCCGATGCCCGGCAGGCAAAAACAATGTCGCGGTTCCAGCATCTGTCGCCAGCGCTGCCCCAGCCAAAGTGCGCACGCCAAGCGCCGTCCAGTCGGCGATCGTGCGGCCGGCGCCATCTGCCAGCGCGTAATCAAAACCGTTGGGCAGGCGCACCTCGTCAAACACCGGCGCGCCCCTACGCCAGCCCTTCGTCTTCAAATAATTGGCGATCGACCCAAAAATATCTCCCCGATTGTTCCAGATATCGCGCCGGCCATCGCCGTCAAAATCGACGGCCAACTCCAGAAATACGTCCGGCATGAATTGCGGCTGCCCGAGCGCCCCCGCCCAGGATGAGCGCAACTCGCCAGGCTGGGCGTAGCCGCGTTCGACCATCTCGATAAGCGCCAGCAAGTAGCGCTCGAACTGGTCGCGGCGGCGGCCCTCGGCCGCCAAGGTGGCGATCGCGCGCGCTGCATCATGGGGCAGCGATGCCGTGCCGAAATTGGTTTCGATCGCCCAAATGCCGGCAATCACCGCCGGGTCAACGCCAAAACGCGCCTCTACCGTGTTGAGCACGCTGCGGTTTTCAGCGACGCGCGCCTGCCCCTCGCTTACCCGGCGGGCGCTCACGGCGCGATCGATATAGTCCCACACCGGACGCACAAACTCCGCTTGATTGCGATCAGCCGCGACAGCGCGCGGCTCCGGCGTCAAGCCGTTCAGCATCTGGCGGGTCATGTCAAAGCTGCGCCCGGCGGCTATGGCGCGCAGGGCGAAGGCGTCGCGCCAGACATCGAACTGCCTATCGCCGGACGGTTCAAAATTGAAGCGCGCGGATGCGGGGGGCGGCGCGCTGATGGCGGCCCCGCTCTGCGCAATAGCCGTGGTTTCGGCCCCTCCAGAGGTCGCAACGACGCCTAACGCGCCAGCGCCCAACACCCCTAAGGCTGCGGCGGACAAACCCAACAGCTTCACCATCATCCGAATCCTGGCGCAACCTTATGGCCCAGAGAGCCGCCAGGCAAATCGCCCGCCCGCCTTCGGCCCATATTGGGGAAAATATTCCCTTACGGCATCGCCCAGCCAGGGGCGTTCTCGCCGCGCCTCAGAAAATACAACGCCGCCGAATTGAGGCAGTGTCGCTCGCCCGTGGGCGGCGGGCCGTCGGGAAACACATGGCCGAGATGGCTGTTGCAACGGGCGCAGCGTATCTCGGTGCGCACCATGCCGTGCGAGCGGTCGACGATACGCCGAACATGATGGGGGTCAGCTTCGGCGAAAAAGCTTGGCCAACCCGTGCCGGAGTTGAATTTTGTTTGGGAGTCAAAAAGCGGCAAACCGCAGACAAGGCACAGGTAAACCCCATCCATTTTGTTATCGAGCCATGTGCCGCAAAAGGGTCGCTCGGTGCCGTGATTGAGCAGAATATGCCGCTCTTCCGGGGTGAGTTTGGCGGTCAATGCCGCCATTTGCGCTGGCGTGGGCGGCGTCAGATCATAACCGGATGCGGAGCGGAGCGTGGTTGGGGGCATGGACGGGGCCTCTGTGCGGCGCAGTGTCAACACATCCCAAAATAAGGCGCGGCGCCCGTGACGCAAAGTCCAATGCACAAGCACTTTCGCCAGGCCCGCTGCTGCGGCTACACACGCTTCAAACCAAAGGATCATCGCACATGCCCGTCATGCACTATCTGACCACCTGCATTTTCGATCATGGCGCGCTGAAGCAATTGCCCAAGGTGCTGAAGGATCAAGGCGGCGCTCGGCCATTGGTGGTCAGCGATCCCGGCCTGAAGGCCGCCGGCCTGATCGATCGAGCGATTGCGGCCCTGGGCCATGAGCCAGCGGCCGCTTTCTTGGACACGCCGGTGAACCCAACACAG
>JBIKVO010000117.1:0-8090 GCA_044356795.1 Caulobacterales bacterium | reverse complement strand
CCGGCTTCAGCTGGGACCTTAGCGATCCCGCGAACGAAGGTTTCGATATCATCGTCAGCGCCGAACCCTTGGCGCCCCCGACACCCAACTGAGAAGCATACATGCCAAGCTTGAAAGAATTCCGCGTTCGGATCGCTAGCGTGAAATCCACGCAGAAAATCACCAAAGCGATGCAAATGGTCGCTGCCGCGAAGTTGAAAAAGGCGCAGGGTCAGGCGGAGGCTGCCCGCCCGTATGCAGAGCGGATGGCCAGCGTGATCGCCAATCTTGCGTCCAGCGTGAAAAGTGATGGCGCGCCGAAATTGCTTTCGGGAACCGGTACGGACGACGTGCATCTGCTGATCGTCGCCACCGCGGAGCGCGGCTTGTGCGGCGGTTTCAACACGCAAATTGTGCGCTTGGCGCGTGATCAGATCGTGGCGCTGCAAAGCGCCGGCAAGACGGTGAAAATCCTCTGTGTCGGCAAAAAGGGACGCGATCAGCTGAAGCGGCTTTATGGCTCACTGATCATCGACTTCATCGATCTGTCGGGTTATCGCACATTGGACGCCACCGCCGCGGCGCTCGTGGGCGACAAGGTGCGTGCGTTGTTTGAGATGGGTGAATTTGATGTCGCCACGCTGGTGTATTCGAAGTTTCGTTCGGTGATTTCGCAGCAACCGCAGGCGCAGCAGCTGATCCCTGCGGTCGCGCCGGAAGGCGCGAAAGCGCCCGATCTGAAGGGTGCGCTCTATACCTACGAGCCGAACGAAGGCGCGATCCTGGAAGCGCTGCTGCCGCGCTACATCAACGGGCAAATCTTCAAGGGCCTATTGGAAAACGCCGCTGGCGAGCAAGGCGCCCGGATGAGCGCGATGGATAGCGCCACGCGCAATGCCGGCGATCTGATCAAAAAGCTCACCCTGCGCTACAACCGCCAACGCCAGGCCAATATCACCAAAGAGCTGATCGAGATTATCTCCGGCGCCGAGGCGCTTTAAGCCAATGTCAGGGCGCGTCGTGTTCCGTGCTCTTGCCATTGTCTTGGCGTCTTGCCTTTCACGCCGTTCGCGGCGTTTCAATAGTCGGTGTGGACGATCCAAGCGATTGGTCGAGTATCCCCTATCAATGTCGTCTGACCCGTGATTCACGCTTTGAATGAAGCTTGAAGCCCGCGCTGTTGGCCTGTCTCGTATTGATCGCCAAATCCTTGAAGCACGGGTGCGTGCGCCTTCAACCTCGCAGCAGGGCTTAACAGTGCGCTGATGTTCGCGGCTGGCCAGCAATCAATCGACGCGGCAAAAGCGAAAGTTACAAACGAGGTGGGCATCGGCCGCGCCCATGCCGGTGGTTTTGCGCTTAACGCCAAACTCACCGTGCGCATACCGGGAATTGAGCTTTCGGCGGCCAAACAGCTCACCAAAGCCGCACACCCGGTCTGCCCATACTCCAAGGCCACGCGCGGCAATGTGCCGGTGGAATTGACGGTGGTGTGATGCGCGGTGTCGCACTCCCGCTGCTGCTGGCATTGAGTGCGTGCGGGTCCGCGTTTGCGCCAGGCAATACGCCAGCAAGACCGTGCGACATGATCACGCAAGCCGCATTCGATGCCGCACTGTCACAAGGCGCCACGAGAGCCGACGCCGAGATCGGCGCCAATGGGATCGTGTCGATGACCACTGGCCCCGGCGTGGGTCAGTGCGCCACGTTTGGCGCCAGCACCGTGAAGCCCTGTCGGCAGCCAAACGATTTTGTGATCCGCTGCCAGACCGCCGAAAACGACACGCTGTTCGTGCACGTGCCGGCCAATACCGCGTGGTCGCCAATCGGCCGCACACATGTGAGATCGTGTCGCCGTATCAGCCGCCGTCTTAAGGGGGGCGGTGCTTTGCCTTTAAGGTAGATGCCGCCGCTCTTATCTTCTGGTTTAACTGCGCGCAAACGAACGCCAATGGATGAGACCCAAATCCAGAACTACATCAGCGCGGGCCGTTGCTCGCCCTTGTTTCTTCTGTGCTGATGGTGACAGTCGGCTTGTGGTCCTGGTGGCGGTTTTTGGCCCCTGGCGATCATTCGGTGTGGGTCGCTTTTGGCTCGGTTGCGGCGACAACGCCGGTCGCTGTGCTTTGGGGATTTGGATCGCCGCTTTTTGTCGTCAACAAACGCACAGCCGATCGATTGGTGCGCCACGGGATTTTTCTTGGGTTTGCGGCCGCTCTCGTTTTTTTCTTTCACGATGGCGTCAACCGCATGGATCAAATACCCGCATGAAGGCGTTATCGGGTTCCTGTGGGGGGCAACGGCGTTTTCAGCCCGCAACTCGAATTGGCTCTGGCGGCTTTTCACACTAAAATCGTGAGGGTCCAAGCGCGTCGGCACTGTTGCCCATGCAATCACGGTCGCCGCCGTCCTTCTGAAGTCTCGATGTTCCTTCTCCCACATTGTGGGACGGAACATCCAGCGCGTCGAGGCATGCAGCGTCCAGCGTCAGCGCGCCAATTCTGGTTCCCAAATCTGCTCGATGCCCCATTTGCGAGCACTTGACGGCGAGACGGCCCGGCGCCGCGCCGCGGCCCAACGCCGACAAACCGTATCCCTGTAAGTCGGCCCAAACTTCCCCGCCTTCGCCCCTCGACGCAGCCTGCCGGTTCAGCTACACACCCGCAATCTTTATGACTCTCCCCCAATCCTTAATCCGCGTGGGACGCCATGACTGTGCATATGAAGGGCCGTGTGGCCCAAGTGATCGGCGCCGTTGTTGACGTTGAGTTCGACGGCCACCTGCCAGACATTTATAACGCCCTTGAGCTGACCAATAAAGGCAATCGCTTGGTGCTTGAGGTCGCCCAGCACCTTGGTGAAAACACTGTCCGCGCGATCGCGATGGACTCCACAGACGGCCTTGTGCGCGGCCAGGAGGTGGCCGATATGGGCGCGCCGATCTCGGTGCCGGTGGGTGAAGGCACGCTTGGGCGCATTATGAACGTGATTGGCGAACCGGTGGACGATGGCGAGCCGATCGTGGGCGAGATCAATCGCCCGATCCACCAGCCAGCGCCGGCCTTCGTTGATCAAAAGCCGGTGCCGGAAATGCTGCCTACCGGCATCAAGGTTGTGGACCTGCTGTGCCCCTATGCGAAAGGCGGCAAGATCGGCCTGTTCGGCGGCGCCGGCGTCGGCAAGACGGTGCTGATCCAGGAGCTAATCAACAATATCGCCAAGGCCTATGGCGGTTACTCGGTGTTCGCCGGCGTGGGTGAGCGCACCCGCGAAGGAAACGATCTCTATCACGAAATGATCGAGTCCGGCGTGAACAAGCATGGCGGCGGTCAAGGCAGCCGTTGCGCGCTTGTGTATGGTCAGATGAACGAGCCGCCGGGCGCGCGGGCGCGCGTCGCGCTCACTGGCCTCACGATCGCCGAGCATTTCCGCGATCAGGGCAAGGACATCCTGTTCTTCGTTGACAACATCTTCCGCTTTACTCAGGCTGGTTCGGAAGTGTCGGCGCTGCTCGGCCGGATTCCGTCGGCGGTGGGCTACCAACCCACGCTCGCCACAGAAATGGGCGCGATGCAGGAGCGCATCACCTCTACGGTGAAGGGGTCGATCACCTCGGTGCAAGCCATCTATGTTCCGGCCGACGACTTGACCGACCCCGCGCCGGCCACATCGTTCGCGCACTTGGACGCAACCACCGTGCTCAACCGCTCGATCGCGGAAAAGGGCATCTACCCGGCGGTGGATCCGCTCGATTCCACGTCGCGCATCTTGGAACCGCGCGTGCTCGGTGAAGAGCACTACACCACCGCGCGCAAGGTGCAGGAAATCCTGCAACGCTACAAAGCGCTGCAAGACATCATCGCCATTCTCGGCATGGATGAATTGTCCGAAGAGGACAAACTCACCGTCGCGCGAGCGCGCAAGATCGAGCGCTTCTTGAGCCAGCCGTTCCACGTCGCTGAAGTGTTCACCGGCTCGCCGGGCGTGTTCGTCGATCCGAAGGACACCGTGCGCGGCTTCAAGGGCCTGGTCGATGGCCAGTATGATCACTTGCCGGAGCAGGCATTCTATATGGTTGGCACCATCGAAGACGCGGTGAAAAAGGCGCAAAAGATGGCGGCCGAAGCGGCCTAAGAGCGCCGCAACGGTCGATTGTCGCGGCTTTTTTGTTCCAATCCCCTTCGGATTTGAACCGCCGCGGCAGATCGCGTCGGCCATCTATCACGCGCATCGCATGAACGAATTCCGGCGAAACTATGCGATAGACGACCAAATAGGGGGGCAGCATAAGTCTGCGTCGGCCGTCTCCTAAAAACGCACTTTCGGCGCCGAGATATGGGTTTTCATCGGGTTGGAGTATGAGGTCGCGAAAACGCTTTATCCATTTTGCTGCTATGGTTATACGTCCCCCGCTTTCTATGGCGAAACCTTTTGACTCGATGTCGCGCTCGACTGGCGCTTGGATCATCAAGCGCTAGCGCGTCAGTCGGGCGCGAATCGCGCGATCAGCCGCGCGAAAAATGCGTCAGCTTCAAGCGCAAGCTCTGTTTTTGCAGAGACGATGCTGTCGCGAAGGGCTTGTAGCGCTCGGCTGTCATGCATAGCCTCGGCTATAAGATCCTCCACTGACGCGGCGCGACCGGCAGCCACCTACCAGCCACCTACGCGCAGACCCAGGCGGCAAGATCATCGGGGAGAACATCTGAAGAGATCATATCGCCATAACGGCACAGGATTGGCCCGGCATCACCCGACGCCGAGCGCTTTCAAACCAAAGTTCGCCGCCTGGATCATTCCCGCCGCAGCGCGAGCATCATCCGCGGATGATAGTGCGTGTTTCCGGAATTTTTGTCGTGACCTTGAACGTGCCCATTGGCACGCGATCCACCGCCGCAATGATCACGTGCGCCAGGTCATCGCCCGGTAGCCAGTCCCTTAAAGTCCGGCGGCAACAAGAGCGCCGGTCGCGTTCAAACGGAACAAAGCTCGCCCTGCCGAAAGGCTACACTGATTTGCCGTTCAGTCCGACAGGGCTCTAGTCTTGCTATGCCACACGTGTCCAATCTCACCGCGTGTTGACCGCGTTCTGGCGCAGCATGGACATCGTTGCAGGCTTTGCGCGAGCGCTATGGTGAGGCGGCGTCGCATCGTCGCGATTGAGTTTGGGATGTGTTGCTCTGTTCGGATCGGGAGATCCTCTGGGTCGATCACTTTCGGCAAGAGCAAGCGCTTTGCGTTTTCTGAAGCTGTGAGGTCCTGAGGGGGGGAATCGTCTCCCTCTCGGAGATCAGGAAAGCATAGGCGGCGATGGAAAGCGTCACCGCGACCTGGCCATTGTCTTGCTTGCCCCGTCGGCCGCAATATGGCCGCCCCACGCCAACCGAATGCTTGCGCTTCTTCGAAAATCCCATGTCATCGATGATCCATTCCCGGATTGGGCCAGATTGCTCAAGCGCCGGCAAGATCTGCTCGCAAACCTTGGCCATGACGGCTTTGTCCGACCACGGCGCTTTACCCATGACATGCAGCAAGGATTGGTGTTTGGCTGAGACCTGGGCCGGTGCGGTCGCCGCCGCCATCGGCTCCACACTCTCTGCGCTCCAAGGGCAACACCATCCCAGTGCCATAAGCCCCCAATGGCATAAGCCTCCAGTGCCATAAGCCCGCAATGGCTCGGCTCGATCGGCGTGGCCGATTCCCTGAGTGAAGTCTTCGACGCGGCGCGCAAATCGCGCTTCACGGCTCGACCTTGAATGATCCATGCGCGCCGCCCTTGACGGATGCACGAACCGTCAACGTAACAAATCTCGGCGCGGTCCGAATTTCCTTGTGCCTTTGTGACTCAGTTAAGACTAGGAGGAAAAGTCGGAACTCGTCGATGACGAGCCGGTGCTGCGCCGCGCGCAAATGATGGCTGGCGGCACACACCGCACGTTTTCCTCGCCGCCAATATCAGCGCTGCTCTCCACGGACGCCTGCGCGTTGGCCCCGGACCTCAAAGTCCGCAGCGATGCGTCTGTGCGCTATCCAGATGTCACCGTAGACTGCGGCACTGAAGGGCGCTCCCTTACCGCCCAGACGCTGAGAGCCGTGTTTAGAAGTGCTATCGCCGTCCGATTCCACCTTCCAGCAAACCCGGCTCTTGGCGCACGATCAGGCCATCGACGCGATGAGGGAGATCATTTTTATCAGCCAGGACGCCGCGGAGGCGCAGGCTTGGCGGCGGGTGGCGAACGGCTGGACCTTGCATGACTTCTCATGGCCTGGATGCGGAAATGCCTATCCAGGCGCCGGGCTTTTCGCTCACCATGGCCGAAATCTATGAGGGGGCCGTGTTTGATCTGCCGGCGCCGCATGTGGGTGATGGGGATTGAGCGGGACGCCGCGCAGGCGCCTGCTATGTCTGTCGCCATGCAAACGACCATCAATCGCTGGATCGCGGCAGGTCTCAGCCTGATCACTCCCGGCCTCGGGCTGCACTATGCTGGGCGCACGGGCGCAGCGATCTGGGCGGCGATCGCGGCGGTTGCGATCAGCCAGGCTTTGGGCATCGCGGTGCTGTTTGTTGTGGCGGAAATGGGCGCCGTCGATGCGCGTTTTGCTGGGCCGGGTTTTGGTGTGGTGCTGCATCTCTTGGTAGCGGCGCCGTTTGCGGGGTGGATCTTTTTTGCCGCGCCGCGTTGGCCGCGCGCGCCGGCTTTCACCCTACGGAATGGGGCGCTGGTAATCGGCTTTCTGATCGCGCCGATCGCGGCCTCATGTGTCGCCGCGACTATTGTGCGTGCGCAAATCGGCGAGGTGTATCGCGTTGCGTCGGTTAGCATGGCGCCCACTTTATCAGCAGACACCTTGAT
Organism: Caulobacterales bacterium; assembly: GCA_044356795.1. GTDB lineage: Bacteria > Pseudomonadota > Alphaproteobacteria > Caulobacterales > Aquidulcibacteraceae > JBIKVO01. The sequence goes on along the minus strand of JBIKVO010000117.1, from coordinate 1,257 downwards.
GTTCGGCAAAACCGGTGCGGTGCGCGGTGTGATCCCGCCGCAGGGCGCGGTGATCGCGTTTCGCTTGCCGAGTGCGCCGCGCACCGTGCTGATCAAACGCGTGATTGCGAGGCCAGGCGATACCATTGCGCTTGATGCGGGCGTTATCATTTTGAACGGTGTCGCGATTGAACGCCGCAACAAGGGCGACATGCTGTTTGAAGAAACGCTGCCCAATGGCGTGCGCTATCGCACGCGGGATGAGGGGCGCGGCAGCCGCTTTGATAGCATGGCGCCAATCATCATTCCTGATGGCGAAGTGTTTGTGCTGGGCGACAACCGCGATCGTTCAGAAGACAGCCGCTCATACCGCGTCGGCCTTGTGCCAAAAGCCCTGATCCTCTCCCAGATTCAAGTCGCGCGTCCTTAACGCCGCACGGGCAACCCTTCGATCCAGGTCGCTAAAGTCTTGTGCACCGCGTGATTATAGGGTGCTGCGCATTTTATCGGTTGATCGCGCGTGATATTGCCGGCACGCGCTTCCTCCCTCGTGGCGTCCACGCCAAAACCGTGACCTGTTTTCGGCAGCATGATAAAGGCGCCCCGGCCGGGGCGAAACGGATTTACGATCTCCGCAATCAGGCGGTGGTTGTGATCATCGATCGCGGCGAAATCAGCCTCTCCATACCCAGTCTCTCCCTCCATGGTCAAAACCGGCGCCCGCGCATCGCGAAACGCCTTCGTCAAGCACTGCTGGCCAATACCGCGCCGGAAAGTCGTCATGCGTGCAGGGATCGTGTCCTTTCCGTGCCGTTGCAAGACGGTGCGCAGCAATGGTGCGTGCGTGGCGGGCTCTTCCGCGATGCGCGTCGGCGCGATCTCCTCAGGGAAGATGCGATCCAGCAGCGGGCGCATATCTTCCGCCAGCGCCGCCAATTCAACGGCGTCTTCGCCGCGATTATAAAAGGCCTGCAGTCGGAACGGATCGATCATGTAATCGTGCCATTCGCGCAGCGCAGCGCCCAACACCGCAACGCCTTTCAGATTGCCGCGCTCCGCTGCAAGCAACGGCGCCAGCCCGGTGCGAAACGTGTCCAACGCGGTGTCGAAATCAGACGTCAGGCAATGCGGCGCGCCCAGGCTGTCGCCCGTGCTCGACTTTTCAATGAGATAGGCGGCGATGCCGCGCGCGGCTCGGCCTTGGGCCAAACCACGATCAGGATGTTCGGCGTTTGCGCCCTCCACCGTGCCGCACGTATAACATTGCGCAAGGAACGC